>JAIRLW010000039.1 GCA_031259095.1 Planctomycetaceae bacterium
GTTTGGGCATAACATTTGTGAAGTGTTTATGCCTGTCGTGTTGCTGGCGGTCATTGCGATGATGACTACAAAAAATTTTCTGAAAAATCCGTTAAAATGCCGATTTGTTAAAATAGGCAAGGGGGGGGGTCTAGGCGAAATAAAGGGGTTTACCCTTGTGGAACTTCTGGTAGTCATTGCGATTATCGGAGTTCTGGTTGGTTTACTGCTTCCGGCGGTTCAGGCTGCCAAAGAAGCCGCCAACCGGATGCGTTGTGCTAACAACTTAAAACAAATGGGTATTGCGTTTCACAATTATCACGATACCAAACAGGCATTGCCTGCCGGCTGGAACGACCTCGGGTTCTGTTGGAACGGTGCCATCCTGCCGTTTATCGAACAAGAACCTTTATTCGCTACTCTTGTGTTTAGCGAAAACAATGGAGACCCAACCAACAACGGAAACTGGAATCAGGCAAACTCACGCAATGCCGCTGCGTGTGGAACACCCATTTCCACCTATCAATGTCCAACCTTTACGTTACCTTATCAGGTGAATGATCAGGTCCCACATCGCGGGGTAAGCTCCTATATCGCTAATAGCGGTTCATGGGCTGCGGCAGATAGTGCTGCTGATATCACCACCACAATGGGGTTGACCGTTGTAGCAAAGCAATGCATTCCTCTCCACTATTGGCAACAGAATGGAGTATTTTACGGATGTAGTGAAACACGTTTTTCTGGTGTTACCGATGGTCTTTCCAATACATTTTTTATTGGTGAAACTCCGACTGATTACAGTTTCGCTAAAGATGGTTGCGGTATGGATCATTGGTATATCGGTTGCCCACAAGCAGATTCATTTGACGGCAGTGCAACAACAAACGCCACAGCAGGTTGTGGGGCTGGTGATATGTCCGAAATCGTTGGTTCAACTTATCCGGCACTGAATGCTCTTTTTGTGGAACCAACTTTACATGGAATTCAAATGCAACTTGCTTTTGGCAGTTACCATCCGAATGGGGCCAATTTCCTTTTCGGTGATGGAACTGTTCGGTTTTTTCCAAACTCAATTACAAAAGAAGTTTATCAGGGATTGAGTTCCAGAAACGGAAAAGAAACCGTTGGTTTTTAACTCTTAAAAGAACATGTTGACCTTACCTGTTTATTGTACCGAAATCACGGGCAATAAACAGGTCGGGATAACTCAAACCATTAAATAATTTTATGAAACAAAAAAATCCAAGACATTTAGTACCTTATTATATGCTTGCCGCGAGTTTTTTATTGTTACTACTTCCCGTTTTAAGCGGTTGCGGAAATGCTTACACGGGACGATACAATAATCTGGGACTCGTGGAAGTTAAAGGTACTGTAACTTTAGACGGTCAACCGTTACACAACGCACAGGTTCATTTTGAACACCAAGATAAAACCTATTCTTATGGTGTTACCAATGAATACGGCGAATATCAGTTACATTTTGATTCCCGCAAGACCGGTGTTTTGCCCGGTTCAAAAACCGTTCGTATTTGGACAACACGAAAAGGTCTTGATTCCGAACAATTGACGCAAGAAAATAATACCGCGAAAGAGCGAATCCCAAGTCAATACAATCAGAAATCAACCTTAACTGTTACGGTTGAAACAGGAAAATCACAGACGTTTGATTTTGACCTCAAATCTGGAAAATAAAACAGAAAACAACAATGAGGAATTTCTAATAATCATTTTTAATCACAGAACGTTTATGAAAAATCATCTGTCCCTTAATGTCTCATTTGTCCCTTATGTCCCTACACTGAACATTTTAGGAACATAAAAGGACGATAGAGACAAAGGGGACAAATGATCGCCTTATAAGGTAGATAACCAATTATTTTTTAACCCTTTTACCCACAATTATTCCAATGTCAACACGACGAGAATTTTTGCAACATGCCGCATTGCTTGGAGCAACGGCAACACTGCCAATCAATTTTGCAATGAATTTTGCAATTGGGCAGGAAAATGTAACAAAACCGGTTGATCCTTTGTTTACCGTGCCGACTGGGAAATTTTTAAACCCGAAACGGACACCGCGAAAAATTACGATTCCCAATGTCGGAAATTTTCGGGTTCTCAAGGGAGATTTCCATATTCACACGTTGTTTTCGGACGGCTATGTGATGCCGAAAGACCGTGTTCATGAAGCCGTTGAAAATGGTCTTGATGTGATTGCAATTACCGATCATATCGAATACCGTCCCTTTTTCGGCGGAAAATCAACTCAATTAAAAGAACGTAACGATGATCACAATATCGCTTATGATATTGCCAAACCGGAAGCGGAAAAGAATAAACTGATTCTTATTCGCGGTACGGAAATTACAAAATCAACAATGCCGCCCGGACATTTCAATGCGGTTTTCCTAAAAGATGTGAATCCGGTTGCCGAAGCGGTGAACGATTGGAAAAAGATGCTTGAGGTTGCGGCGAATCAAGGAGCGTTTGTGTTTTGGAATCACCCCGGTTGGGTTGCTCCCAAAAGCGGCGGTCTCGAAAAAGGCGTTCCCATGTCCTTCACCGCCGAACATGAAGACATCCGGCGTAAAGGATTTTTGCACGGAATCGAAGTGTTCAACGGAACTTCGTATTACCCGATTGTTTCCGATTGGTGTAACGAAATGGATATGGGGTTGATCGCAACCAGCGATATCCATGTTTCCGAATGGAATATGTACGGCAGCCAAAATCCGCTTCGACCAATCACGTTAATTCTTGCAGAAGACCGAACAGAAGAAGCAATTCGTGAAGCGTTTTTCGCACGGCGAACTGTCGGCTGGGCGGCAGGGATGATTTTAGGAAGACCGCAATGGGTCGAACAATTATTTAACGCTTGCGTCGGAATTACAAAAAATAGCGGTTCGCTCCAACTAAAAAACAAAAGCGATATTCCATGCCGAATTCAAATCGGTAACAATATTCACGAATTGAAACCGCAAAGCGAATTGGTCTTAACCGACCATTCAGTATCGAAAAAATTAACGGTTACCAACTGGTTGGTTGGAACCGCCAAACCGCTTGAAATTTCAATCGGCTAAGAACGATAAGAAAATTTCTAAAAACTTCGACCCACTTCGACCAAAATCGATTTTAGTCGAAGTGGGTCGATTTCAGTCGATCAAAAATCAAGAGTAGGCAACCTTTGCGCAAAAGGTCGCCTACCTGATAAGAAAATAATGTATTACAAACAAAACGCACTCTTTTATTCATGCGAATAAAAGAGTAAGCGAATATTTTTGGTTTGAGTCTATCAGAAAAGTTATTTCTTTTTGGTTTTGGAAGCAGTCGAAGCGGCAGGTGTTGCAACTTCTTCTTCGCCTTTCTTCTTTTTCTTTTTTTTCACAACAATTTTATAGACACGGACTTTAGGAAGTTTAAACGGTCCATCGGCTTCTGTCCAACGATCTTGTTGTAATAGTTTTTCAATTCGTTCAGCGCGAGTCAGAACATTGCGCGCCCGGACAATTCCTTTTCTTGTTCGTAAACTTTTATCAATAGTCATAAAATACTCCAAATTTTTACGATTAATACGGCAAATGTTAAATTTCAGAGTTTAAATTTTCAGGTTGTTGTTACAGCAACAACCTAGCATCATTCTGAAAACACAACAACACAACATCAAACCACCAAAGCATTTACAACCCGTATTCTATACCCGTTGCAGTGCTATTGAAGGAAAAATAATGAAAATTGAAAAAGAAAGTATATCGTAGTTTGGCGATATGGCAAGAGGGGAGGCACGACACATGGCCGTGCCGGAGAAACTTCAGGAACAAAACCTATTTAGCGGTTTTGCCTTCTGTTTTGAGTTTACGGCGAATAAAAAGTTGGATTTCGTCTTCCAAGTGAGCCGGAACACGAAGTGCTTTGGTTGCACAACCAAATTGACCGCTTCCCTTTGGACGACCCGCACGAGTAGTTCTCGTTTGGGTTGTTTTTTTCGCTGTTTTTTTTGCTGTCTTTTTAGGCATGGTTTTTGTGGTAAAAATAGGAACACAGTGTTAGTAAACAAGTTGTATGACCGGCAGTAAAAAATACCGGACACAACAACACAACAAACGTCTTTCGTACAATATACTAGACAATAATATTAAAATAATATCACAATAACATATTGTACGGAAAATCTGACCGTTTTCTTTGGAAAACCGGTAAGAAATATCATACAAAAATGGACGCCGCATTTTTGAGACGGTTCGTATTTTACCCAATAGTGTTCAGGAATACAATAGGTAAATAGAGCAAAAATAAAAAAATTTTGTAATTTTTCTGTAGAATTTGCTTTTTCTTTTTAAACGCAACGTTTTATGAAAAATCATTTGTCCCTAATGTCCTTATAAAAAGGGACGTTAGGGACAGAATGGACGATAAGGACTAATAAGGGACCAATTGGGGCAAGAGGTAATCTATCAAGGGACTATTTTATTTTTTAACGATTCGTTGTTTTTCCTATATTCGGTGTGTTTTGCGCTATTCAGCGTCTTTTGCGTTTAAATTGAACACAGAATACACAAAAGGACGCAGAAAATGGGGAACGTTGATGCAGTTACAAAGATTCCGCTGAATAATTACAGACCGTTTACGTGTACGGTTTGCGATTCTATACGTTACACGGCAGGACGTTGCCCTTCTTATTTTTCAAGGACTCTGTATCTATGTCGATTTTGTGTTCTTCTCTGTCCCGCAATCAAGTCGGCTATCGCCTACCTCTTGATTTTTTTGACATAAACAATTATCATCATTTCAAAATTGTATCTTAACAAAAAAATCATCAACAATGATACTCTTTGCGTATCGTAAAACATGAGTACGGGTTTAAAACTATTTTCGGTTGATATCAATCCGCTTTTATTGCGGGAACTTCGGCAACAAGTTCGCAACCGGTTTGTCATTGTCCTGATCAACCTGTATCTTGCGGTTTTAGTGTTTGTGTGTGCAGCGAATGTGCTGTTTTATCAGCACACTCAAGTTCATGGCGGAGGCGAACTGCTTTTCGGCGCTTTGGCAAGCGTTATGGGAATCGCTTGCTTTCTCACGGTGGTCGTTTACACCGCATTGACCACCGCGTCAGAACGTATCAACAGCGATTTAATGTTCACTTCCGCCCTAAAGCCCTCTTCAATCGTTTTCGGTAAAGCGCTCGCCGGCGTCATCTTAACCGCGCTTCTGATAAGTATGACCGCTCCGTTTGTGATGGTCGCTTATCTGTTACGCGGTCTTGATATTGAAGTCGTCGTCACCACGTTTATCAGTATCTTTACGGTGATTCAGGTTTTCAACAGCATGGCAATTTGTATTTGTTCCAATGTCAAAACGAAAATTCAAATGCTTGCCGTTTTAGGCGGCAGTTTTTTTCTCTTCATTTTCGTATCTCAAATGATCTTTTCTTTTGTCGTTTTCCGCTATGGGTTCTTCAGGCATGGTAGTTTCACTTGGTTTGAACGCCTCCTTCCCTTTCTAACAGCCGGCGCCGTTTTTGCCGTTTTCCTTGCCGGCGCTATCGCCACCATCGCTCCGCCAGCGTCAAACCGCTTACTCCCGCTCCGCTTAACGGTCACAATAATCTATCTTGGTTCACTCCTGATTTGTCTTAACATTCCGGCAGGTTACCTTCCATGGATTTATTCATGGACGATTGCCTTAGCCGTATTAATGTTTATGGTCGTTAGTGAACGCGAAATATGGAGTCCTCGAATCAGACGGACATTGCCTAAAAGTTTACTCTTCCGCATGATCGTGTTTCCGTTTTATACCGGTTCCGCCAACGGTTTTGTTTGGCTCGCTTTATTAATGATTGGAATTTGTCTTGGTGTACAGCACGCAATTTCACAAACAAGTACCGACCCGGGGATTCTCTCGTTTTACTTGCTTTTGTTTTCATTCGATTATTGCGTCACGGCAATGCTTTTCCGTTCCCGTTTTTTGTCCAAAAAAATCATGCCGGAGAAAACGCCGATTATCGTATTGTTATTGTTTTTCTTTTTGGTTCCGGGCGGAATGCTCGCCTGTTTTTTACTTCACAATACAGAGTATTCTGATTTTTATGACATGTATTCGCAAAGTTTCTTTTCCGCGTTGAATCCGTTCATGATAAATAACTCCGCTTTTGATATAGATATTCAAGGTGGAGCCGCTCTAATATGGGCGATTGGACTTGTCATCCCGTTTCTTATTTGGTTCATTTCCTGTGTCCGGCATTTTTCGCCGCAACATATTGAGGAAACATTAACGCTGGAACAAGCAATCGCGGCAATTCGTGAAGCGGAGGCCAATCCGCTTGTCCAAAGCGAACGCGAACGCGTCAAAAAAAAGAATGCAACACTGCCGGTTTCCTGATCATCGCCCTACCCTACCCCAATCATACTATGCCCAACATTTCTATTGAAAAACGAAACGATTTATTAGGCGTCCATGTTGTCCATGCTTTGAAAAGCAGACATTTTGAAGCCTATTATTATAAAACAAGCAATGAAGCGGTTGAAAAAATTCTTCAACTTATTCCGCGAAAAGAAAGTGTTTCGTGGGGCGGTTCCACCACCATTGAAGAAATCGGTCTGATTAAACGTCTCCGCGCGGACTATGATAGGGCGCTTGACCGCGACCAGACCACTTCAATCGCCGACCGCTACGAAGCAATGCAAAAAGCATTTTTCTGTGACAACTATCTGATGAGCGCCAATGCCATCAGTGAAGACGGACAACTGGTTAATGTGGACGGTAACGGTAATCGTGTCGCGGCAATGGCGTTTGGTCCTAAACGAGTGATTGTTGTTGCCGGTATCAATAAAGTGGTCAAAACGCTTGACGACGCAATGGTTAGAGCCAGAACTTACGCCTCGCCAATCAACGCCCAACGAGTTTCCAGTCTTGATCTCAAAACGCCTTGTATCGCAACCGGAACTTGTACCGATTGTAAAACCGCCGATTGTATCTGCACTTATATTGTTACGACCAGAATCAGCCGACCGCAAGGACGAATTCAGGTCGTTCTCATCGGTGAAACATTAGGGTTTTAGGCAAAAACATACTATTTTTTCTAAAAATTAATTTTAGTCCAATGAGTCGATTTTAGTCGATTGAAACGACCGAATTCGAAATAATTTATTTACGAATATGTTCTTTTTGAGTTTTTTACCGCTTGCCTGTTATTTTTTCTGGCTCGCTTTGTTGCAAAATCGTCGGCAACCGGCAATTTTTAATGGCGTTCAGGATTTCATGTTTTTATCATGCGGTTTGTTTGGTCTTTTCACGTTGGGACCTGGTCGTCTGTTGATTCCAATTGATGTTATCGCATTTTGGGGTTGGGCGATCTGGTTGTTTGGGACTACTTTTTATTTCAGCGCGGCTTATTTGATTGCCCAAAAATTGTCCCAACGAATCGTGATTTATCATTGCCCATCCGATATTTTTGTCCCAAAACTAATCGAATACGCCCAAAAATTAGACACGAAAACCCGCTTTGAAGGCAATGTGTTATTTTTACCCGATTTCGGAATTCAGTGTACCATCACGGCTGACGCTTGGGGACAACTTCTTGTTCTAAAACCAACCGGAGATGGTCAAGACCTTTCGAAATGGCGTGCATTCGAACAAAACGCAACAGCAGTTTGTAGAACGTTTCAAAATCCTGTAACCCCCAAAGCACTCCTTAAAGAAGTTTTTTTCTTTAGCCTTTTATTGTTAACGATTGCTGGTTTTTTTGTTTATGAGGCTTCTGCGTTGGCCGATGTTTTTTTTGATTACTGGAATTAAATTGAGGGACATTAGGGACCAATGAGACCATTGGAACTCAAGGGACATTTTTTGTATTTGGGGATTTTCTTATTGATCCTGATACATTTTTTTAATCCGTTCTACGATTGCGCTGTGCATTTGGCTGACCCGGCTTTCGGAAAGTGCGAGAGCCGCTCCAATTTCACGCATGGTCATTTCTTCATAATAATAGAGAATCACAATCAACCGCTCAACTTTGGTCAGCCCTTTGGTAAACGCCCGAATTAAATCAATTTTGGCAAGGCGTTCTGTTGGGTCTTCACTTCGATGATCCGCCAGAATATCAACTTCACGAATGTCTTTGGAACCATCGTTTTCCGACCACGTCTTGTCCAGACTCGTTATGTTCACACGATGCGTTTCGGCATACAGTTGATGTAACTCTTCAGACGGAATTTCCAAATAATCGGCAACTTCCTGATCATGCGGTTTACGACCAAGACGAAGTTCGAGAGTTTTACAGGCTTCATTCAGTTTGGTCGCTTTGGAACGGATCGGACGCGGAACCCAATCCATTGATCGGAGTTCATCAACCATCGCCCCGTGAATTCTTGTCGGACAAAATGCCTCAAAACGAATCCCACGACTAAGATCATAAGCCACAATCGCATCCATCAAACCAACCGTTCCAACCGAAATCAAATCGTCAAGCTCAATACCTTCCGGTAATTTCGCCCAGAATCGCTCCGCCTGATTTCGAACTAACGGCATATAACGTTCCACAAGGCGATTACGCAGTTGATCGGTCGGATTTTTTTTGTAAAGAATCCAAAGTTGATCAATTTCATCAAAACCAGCCGGAACCGGTTCAGAATTAACTGATCGATGAGTAATATGTAAAGATTTTGATTTTGTTGCCGATTGGAGTTTTGGCATGCTCCGAGTTCCTTATATTGACGCAGGTTAATTGTTTGGCTTTCGAATGAAAACTTTGAACAAGCGATGTAAAAGGAACTTTAACAATTTTTCCGGTTTTGGGAAAGAACAATTTTTGGTAATTTTTTTCTTAGCGTTCACTGGGTGGTCGGTGATGTTTTGCAGCAGGTGAGTGTGGTGGGTGAGGTATCACGTCAGCGATAGCCGACTTGCCCCTGTGAACGCTAGAAATTTTTTAAGATTCCTGACTAACAGCGTCTATTTCCGGTTTGGCGGCATTCGCGGCTTCGTCACTGCGGCGAATAATTTCACGCAGAAGTGTTTCCACTGAATCGTTCACACAGTATTCCGCCACACAACCAACAAAAAAACCAATCACCGTATAAACAAGGAATGATAAACAGGCAGTATTGAGAATTTCAATCGTTTCCTTTTGTTGAACAAATCCCAAAATGATTGCCAAGCAAAAGACTATAATGCCAATGTAAGCGGCAAAAAGACGATTTAATGCTCGATGTTGATATTTCGACTTCGATTTCGATTTTAATTTTTTCGATTTTTCCTGATGTTCAATTGCCTCGCGTTCCCGCTCCAACCACAAAGCGAGAAGTTTCGGATCAATGTTCGACGGAATTTCAAGCGATTCGAGTTGCGCTTGAAAATCGGAAATAATTGGAGATTCTGTGGCGGCGGATTCTGTTGACATAACCGTTGGACAATAATTTGTAATAAGGAACTTCTAAAAACCGGACAGGATTACATTCCGCCTTTGATAACGCCGGACGTAATACCGAGTGCAAGCGTCATTCGGTCAATAACAATTCCGAGCAACAAATCAAGAAACAAAATGACTACAAACGAACAAACAAACGATAACGTGGCGGCTTTTCCGACTCCTTCGGCTCCGTTGTTGCAGTGAAAACCTTGATAACAACTAATGAGTGCGATACTGATTCCGAAAAAGACACTTTTGAATGTTCCGGCTAAAATATCGAATGGTCCGACAAAGGATTGGGCGTTTTCCCAATAATAATGTCCTTGAATATCCAGTATTTCAATGCAATAGAACGCTCCGCCGACAATTCCGGTAATATCGGCAATAATGGTTAATGCCGGAATTAAAAAGAGACATGCCAACAGTCTTGGAACGACGAGATAATGAATGGGATTCGTTCCCATTGTGGAAAGAGCGTCGATTTGTTCGGTGACCCGCATTGTTCCGAGTTCTGCGGCAATCGAACTGCCTACACGACCGGCAAGCATGGTGGCGGCAAGAACTGGTCCTAACTCGCGGATCAGGGACAAACTGATCACTCCGCCAAGCGCCGATTCCATACCAATCTGTTTAAATTGCGTAAAAGTTTGCACCGCCAAAACCATGCCGATAAACATACCGGTCAGCATGATAATCGGAAGACTTAACACGCCGATAGTGTAAAGCGATTGGGTTAAAATTTCACGTTGCGGCAATTTCCAACCAAGCCATGTAAAAGTTTGGAAACAAAAATTCGCAAATTGTCCCAAACTGACCAGCCGTTCCGCGCAAAGTTCGCCAATGCTGAAAATCAGACTTTTCGTTTTAGTTTGTTGCGGCGGTAATAGATCAGACATTTTAATTAATGTTTAATGGGAATTATTTATCCCTTTAGCCTCTATCGTCCCCAATGTCCCTTAGACCCAATTTTAGGGACATTGAGAACAAAAAGGATTAATAAATTCGGCGAGTAAAAACGAATTTTTAGAGATTCCCCGTGAATTATATTATCGACTTTCCCGTGTTGTGAAATTTAGAAAACTTTAATGATCTTAACGATCATACGGAATATGCTGGTGCGAGCGATAGTCGAATGAAAGGTTCTCTTCGATTTCAATCGATTTTATCTTGTCAAAAAAGTCGGGGGGGTTGGCATGGAATGATAAATACAGTATAAATAAATGAATTGTGATTGATCTTGTTAGATCATTATCGGAAAAATTCAAACGGATCAGTGAGACGCGGTTGTCCGCTGGATCAGGGTTTTTAAATGTTTTAATGGAGATATGAAAATATGAGCCAACAGAGAATTGATGTGAAAAAAGTCGCTGATATTACTATTGCGACAAATCGTGATATGAAACTCAATGATGATCTGGTAATTCAGGAGTGGGGCGATCAACTTCTTGCCCTTCTGGATGACCATGCCTGCCGAAAACTGTTGGTCAATTTCGAGCGGGTTCTTTTCATGTCCAGTTCGGCGTTGCGGGCGTTGATCACCCTCAATAAAAAAGCAAAAGAAGTGAAAGCTTCATTACTGCTTTGCGGAATTGACGACAATATTATGGAAGCGTTCCGAATCACCCGACTCGATAATGTTTTTCAAATTAAGAAAAACGAAGACGAAGGAGTTCGGGCTTTTACGGTTGTTTCGGATAAATAAAAACGTAATACGGATATTGCCCATTAATTTTATAAAAACCGGTAACGTCGGTAATTTGTTCCTGTTGCCGGGAACTGTTGACGTTACCGGAGGGAATTTTTGCGGATTCTAGATTTTGGAGTGTAACACATGGATTCGGACGCCCAATTATGGAACTGGTCGAAAGACTGCTCGTTTCCAAGCGACATGAATATTGCTCATGATCTCATTGAAGAAGTTATGGAACAAATTAGATTGGGTGGTTGGGATAACAAAGAGGAGTTTGCGGTCAATATGGCATTGGAAGAAGCACTCGTCAATGCCATTCAACATGGTAACGGTTCTGATCCGGCAAAACAAGTTCATTTTTCTTGCCGACTGAATGATCAACGACTGTATGTTCGTATTGAAGACGAAGGCGCCGGTTTCGACCCAAACGCCATTCCCGATCCAACTGATTCTGAACATATTTTGGTTGCTTCCGGTCGCGGCGTACTTCTGATCAAAAATTTTGTTTCGCATATTCAATGGAATGAACGCGGAAACGTTCTCGAATTTGAAAAAGAACGAAGCCGATAAAAAATTCGCCGAAAATAGCGGTTTATCCTTACAAATTGACAGTTACGTTCTCTTCTGTTTGAACGCTTATTGTAACAATTGAACTATTGTAATAATTGAACGCCCATCATATTTCTATCGATTTTATTTCCGGTCGTTTTTTGGTAAGCCCAAACGAGTTTTTTATCTCGTGTTATTTCGAACATACCCACCCCTTTTCCTTCGTTGTTGTAAGCGGCGTAACAACCGATTACTAAGTTACCGTTTTTCAGACGTTGAAAACCGGTCATGTTGGTGATTCCGAGATCGGGCAATTCTGATTTCTTAAATTCCCAAACGGAATTGCCGACGGGATCAAATTCAGTGATTTGATCGAGTGAGGAAATTAACGTGTTCCCATTTTCCAGACGTTCAGCGGCAAACGCGATATTGGCAACTTTTTGTTCCCAAACGGTTTCACCGTTCGGCGCGTACTCGCGTACTCGCGTACCAGATGATCGCCGGAATGACAAACGAGATAATTTCCGTTTGATAATTTACGCACCCAACGCATTCGGTGATGCTGATTATCTGTACTGAATTTCGTTTGCAGCGTAAATTTGACCGTGCTATCTGAGGCGATTTCTTTGACCTGTCCTGAAAAATTTTCACCGATTAACGTATTGCCGTTATCCAGACGTTGACAGGCGAACGAACCTTCCTTACCGTTTGGCGGAGTATATTGAAACACAATTTTTTTATCCGGCGTTATTTCGATAACGTTACTGTCGGCAAAGAGAATGTTCCCGTTTTTCAACAACTGAACGTCGTGAATATTTCCGGCTGGATATTCCCATTTAACCGAAAAATTCGGCGCAAACCAAACTACTCGACCAGAACCTGTCGCCAACACCTCAGACGACGGCTGTTGCGCCCAAAGTGTCGGCGATAAAATGACCAACAAAACACAACATAAAACGAAACGAGTAAGAGTCATAAAAATTTCCTGTTAATTATTGAGTGATTTTGGATAAATTTGAACATTGTATTTCGTCCTGAAAAGCAATGGTTACAATTTATTACGATCAACTTTCCTTTATTTTACCATGATACAAATGATGCGATTTAATGTACGCTTCTACATTTTTCGGAACCTGAAAACGGATACTTTTTCCTTCGTCGATTCCGTTTCGGATATAAGTGGAAGAAAGCCCGATTGGCGGCATTGGAATGATATTGTTTCGGATTTTTTCCAGACATTCCTGAGACAAAAAACTGTTCAACGCTTCGAAATACGGTAACGGCGCATTAGGACGATACGCCACCAACGGCATCGCAAGACGACAAATTTCGTCGGTGTTATGCCAGTTCGGAAGATCATTGAACATATCCGCACCCATTAAAAGAAACAATTCCGGTTCGACCAACGTAAAAGTTTTTTTGAAATACCGTAGCGTTTCCACCGTATAACTTGGTTCCTGCCGATCAATTTCACAACGGCTGACCAAAAATTCTTCACAACCGACGATTGCTAATTCAATCATATTGAAGCGGTCTTCGCCGGAAGCGTGATAAGTTCCTTTTCCAGAGCGATGCGGTGAAATGCCGGTCGGTACAAAGACAATCCGGTCAAGATCAGCCTGATGGAGACAACTCTCCGCCAGTAAAAGATGTCCTAAATGGATCGGATCAAAGGCTCCGCCGAAAATTCCGTAACGCATTGTTCAAATTTAAGGTCAAAATTTAATATTTGTCTTCGATGAAATAATGTTTAATGCTCATTTCCTAAGTCGTCTTCAACACGGCAGGATAATCAACCTGACTAATTTCCAACGCCACATCATTTTTTATATCGGTTCCACGCTAAGATTACGTTCAACAAGATTACTCATCAGTTGAGTATTTTAATTAATAGACGCCAATAGGCAATGCCCTTCATCTAATATTCTGTTATTGAATCAATACGCCGTAGAGGCGGCAGACTTTCTGGCGTCTATTGATTAAAAATCTCAATCGGTGCAACCCGTAAATTAGAGAACCTTCAGGAGAAAGGATCGCCTACCTCGAAACATTCGTTGTTAATCACTGAATTATTTGTCCTAATTTGTCCCCGACGTCCCTAAAATTGGGACAATTGATTTTTAAATCAAATTTACGTTGACGGCATTTCGGCAATATGATAAATTAGAATCCGTCTAATTATTTCACTGGAATTTCCAGTTTACTGTCAAAATAATCCGTTACGTTTGGATTATTGATTAGGAGTACATAAAATGTTAGAGGCAACTGAACTGTTAAAAAAAGTGCGGCGAATTGAAATTGTCGCCAACCGTACTGTTAACGATCTTTTTGCGGGGCAATATAAAAGTGTGTTTCGTGGGCGCGGGATGGAATTCAGCGAAGTGCGCGAATATCAACCGGGTGACGATATCCGTTCAATCGACTGGAATGTCACGGCACGGGCCGGTAAACCTTTTATCAAACACTTTGTTGAAGAACGGGAATTGACGATTTTGTTTCTTGTCGATGTTTCCGCTTCAGGAATTTTCGGTTCCGTCCGCTCAAAACTCGAAACAACTATCGAAATGGCGGCAACTCTGATGTTTTCCGCATTGAAGAATAACGATAAAGTCGGTCTAATCACGTTTGCCGATCAGGTGATTGATTATTATCGTCCGCGAAAAGGTAAGGCGAATGTGTTACATTTGATCCGCGAATTGTTGGCGGTCGAACCGGTTGCACAGCAAACCAATATCAAAACGGCTCTTGATTATGTTAATCGTGTTCAGAAACGCCGTGCGATTGTGTTTCTGCTTAGTGATTTTTTGGTTCCAGAATTAACCGGTGCAGCAGAAAAAAATTTGGAGGATAGTATTGATCAAAGAATGCCGAATGATGTTAGTGATTTTCTGACCGGCAGCAGCCGTTGGGAAAGGAATCTTTTGTTTCATTCAATCCGCAACACTCGACATCGTTCCGCACCGGGTGAACAGGAACAGTCGCTTTCGATGTGTGTGCGAAAACACGATTTGATTGCGCTGACCTTTTCCGATCCGCGTGAACGGGAATTTCCCAATATCGGTCTGATTACGTTACGGGACGCCGAAACGGGAGAATTACTCGAAGTTGATACGGCAAATCCGGTAATCCGTAAAATATTGGCACAACAACTCGCCTCCGGTCAAAACAAAATTACCGAAACGCTCAAACGTTGCCGCGTCGATCAATTGAAAATCGAAACAGGAATCGATTTTGTTACGAACCTAAAACGGTTTTTCCATGCACGTGAAAAGAAATTTTTGTAATAAAAGTCCCTAAAGTCTCATTTGTCCCTAATGTCCCTAAATTGAAAAAAATTTTTTGGGAGGAACATTAGGGACGATAGAGACTAATGGGACAAATAATTTTTACAATAGATTGTTACAAATTAGTAATCATCCGGCAATTGTTTCATTTGTCGCAACGAAAAGACGGGACCTTCTTTACAGACATAGACGGGACCGCAATTACAGCGTCCGCATTTTCCAACCCCGCATTTCATTCGGTTTTCGAGACTGGTAAAAATGTTGGCGTCGTCCATTCCGGCTTCGGCAAGAACGGGAAGCGAAAATTTAATCATCACCGGAGGTCCAACCACTAAAGCCGCCGCATTTTGAGCGTTGAATTTTGCTTCTTTGAGAATCGTTGGTACGAATCCGATTTTTCCGTTCCACTCTGGAGTTTCGCCTCCCGGATCGACCGTTTGCAGGACATCGACATTGGGAAATTCCGTCCATTTTGCCAAATCGGTTCGGAATACAAGATCGCCAACTGTTCGCGCACCATAAACAATTGTGATTTTGCCGTATTTTTCCCGATTTTCCAGAGCATAC
This sequence comes from Planctomycetaceae bacterium, assembly GCA_031259095.1. Classification (GTDB taxonomy): domain Bacteria; phylum Planctomycetota; class Planctomycetia; order Pirellulales; family Thermoguttaceae; genus WRKP01. The sequence goes on from JAIRLW010000039.1 coordinate 15,479, forward strand.
CAAATGGCGCAACGAATAGGCGGCATCGCAATTCCTCCGCCGACAAACACGAGGTCTTTGCCTTCCCATTCTTTCATCGGGTAGGAATTTCCGTAAGGACCGCGAAAACCAATCGTTTCACCAGGAACAACCTTCCACATCGCTTCGGTAACTCTGCCGGTTTTGCGGAAACAAAATTCAAGATAATCTTTCCAGTTGGAACTGGAACAGATATTGAATGTCGATTCGCCGTAACCGAATACACTATAAAGCCCGAATTGTCCGACATTAAATGAAAATTTCTTTTGCTTTTCCGGGTCGCGGAAACGGATTCGGACGGATTTCACATCAATCGTATGCTGTGTTGTTTCAATAACCTCCATTAAATCCGGTTTGTAAATGTTCTCGTTCATTTTTTCTTTGCAGGGTTGGAAATAAAGAAATTGATCAATTGAACAAAGTCCAGATTATAACGTCTTGAATTTAAAAACAAAGTAAGTGTTCATGTAATTCGGAAACCTCTAAAAATTTGTTTTTGATCATGTCCCAATAATATCTCTCTATAACACTCTAAAAATAGGACTGAGGAACGATAGGGACATTATGGACGAATTGATTTTTAAATTAAATAAAATTAATTTTTAGAAATTCTCCAGAATTTTTTTATTTTTTTGTAGAGGTAACTTGTTTATTAAAAATAGATTATTAAAATAGCGTGCTGTTTGTTTTATTTTAAAGTTTGAAATAAAGTTTGAAAATTTTCAGAATTTGCTATTTTATCCGGTACGGGCGGTTGAATTTATTGTCGGAAACGGTACAATAGCGAAATTCATAATTTTCCCAATTTCGGAACCGTAATTTGTTTGCCGGTTCTTCATTTTCTAACGGAGGTCACTAATGCCCAAAAACATGACGCACGGTAACTTGCTTACCGCTGTAATGGAAGACTATCTTGAAGCGGTTTATCACATTGCTCAGGAACATCATGGCTACGCAAGGTCTGGACAGATTTCACGCAGACTTGGTGTTCACAAATCAACCGTAACAACCGCAATGCACAACCTTGAATCACAAGGTTTTATCGACTATGCCCCTTATAAGGAGGTTACTCTGACACCGAAAGGAATGAAAGAAGCCGAAGGAATTGTTCGTCGGCATGACATTTTTTTCCGGTTGCTCTACCATCTGCTGGGAGTCGAAAAAGGAGACGCCTCAAAACTGGCTTGCGAATTGGAACACGCGCTCGCTCCTGAAATCGCCGATCAATTCATCAGTCTGGTCGAAAAAGCGCTGCGGAAAAACAAAGTGTATCACGCAGATGAAAATCAGAACACTAAAAAAGCAACAAAAAAAACTGCCGTGAAAAACGAAACGAAAAAAAAAAGGTTAAACCCATGAAATGGATGTTCGTTGGTGTTCTATTGTTTTTCACCCTGACACTTCGCGCAGTTTCGGCGCAACCGGAATTGTTTTCGACAAAACCGTTACCGCCGAAACCGCCGCAATTGTCAAGAACAGAACCTTTGCTGCTTAAAACGGTTGACGTTTATCCGCACGATAACAAAGCGTTTACACAAGGACTTGTTTTTGATAACGGTTTCCTTTACGAAAGTACCGGAAATTACGGCGGTTAGTCCCTTCGCAAGATCGAACCGGCAACCGGAAAAATCTTAATAAATCTGCCGTTACCAAAACAATATTTTGCCGAAGGTCTCGAATTGATTGACGATAAAATCTTTCAATTAACCTGGCGGGAAAAAACCTGTTTCGTTTATGATAAATCGACATTCCGATTGATCGGACAATTTTATTATACCGGTGAAGGTTGGGGACTTGCTTTTGACGGGGAACATCTGATTCTCAGTGACGGCAGTGCGGTGTTGCGGTTTCTCGATCCGAAAACTTTTCAGCAAAAACGTAAACTGGAAGTTCTGGAAGTTACTGACCGTGACGCGAAAACAAAAAAAACATTACCGGTTAAAAATTTGAACGAGTTGGAATTTATTCGCGGTGAAATCTGGGCTAATGTCTGGCAAACCACAAAAATTGTCCGAATTGACCCCAAAACCGGAAAGGTGATCGGTTGGATTGATTGCAGCGGTTTTGTTCCAAAAGAGTACGAAAAAGAACACCGCGCTCCCGCCTTTGAACGTAACAATGTTTTAAACGGAATTGCGTTTGACCCGGCAACGAATCATGTTTTCATTACAGGAAAAAATTGGGCGGTTCTGTATAAAATACATATCGCCGATCCGTAACAAAAAAAACTTGGAAAAGATTTTTAATAAGTAACGGTCTATTTTTAGTCCGCAGATAGACGCGTTGTACTTTAAAATTCGGTTTTATAAGAGTAGAATTTTTGTGTCCTTTATTTAAAAATTCTGTCAATTCTGTTAATTTTGTCAAAATCCGTTTATTTTGTCAAAAAACGAAAACCGAATGGTCAAGTGTGATGAGTATAACGCAGATTTTCACCGATATTCATGGGTTATTTTTTGAAAATACGAAACAAATGAAATAACAAAACACACGATACTCCTTACACTTTAAAATTTGGTTTTTATTTCTGAAACGATATGACCGATTCCTTATTGCCGTTTAAGATATTATCGTTTGGTGAAATTTTGTGGGATGTGTTTCCGAATGGTAAAAAACCGGGCGGTGCACCGGCAAATTTCGCATATCATTGCAAACAATTAGGCGCGGATGTTCGTTTGCTTTCTCAGGTTGGTCAGGATGAACACGGTCAAGAACTTCTTGATTTTTGCAACAGTATTGGACTTTCAACCGCATTGATTGGAGTTTCCGCTACAAAACCTACCGGAACAGTTTTAGTACGTCTTCGTAACGGCGGTCAGCCGGATTATACGATTACTCAAGATGTTGCGTGGGACTTTTTGAAAACAACGCCGGAATCACTTCAATGGGTTTCTGAAACGGATGTTGTTGCGTTTGGCAGTTTGGCAGCACGTTCAGAACAGAACCGCCGGACATTACAAGATATTCTCCACACCGCACCGCCGTCGGTTATTCGTGTCCTTGATTTGAATCTTCGTGAACCGTTTTGTGAACGAAAAAATATTGAGTTTGTTCTTTCCTGTGCCGATATTCTCAAACTTAACGATGACGAATTGAGCCGGATTACTGAAATGTTTCGTTTTCCGCAAGATTCGGTTGAAAAACAATTACAAAAATTACGGGAATTTTATCAATTCCGGCTTGTGATTTTAACCTGCGGTGCAAACGGAAATTGGTTGACCGCCAATTCGGAACAAATTTTTACGCATGGAATTAGGGTTGATGTTGCGGATACGGTTGGTGCGGGCGATGCGTTCACTGCGGCAAGTGTTCTTGGTTTTCTATCACAAAAAACATTGCCTGTCGTCGGACGCCAAGCCAACGAATTAGCGGCTTATGTCTGCACCCAACACGGCGGAACTCCGATCATTCCCAAAAAACTTTCTAATTGTTTCGGAATTTGTGCGGCAATTACAGACAAGTAGTCGATTTCAATTGATTAAAATCGACTTCATTGCTTCACTTTTTGCTTCAAGTTTTTCTAAAAAGGTTAAGGACATTTTAGTACTCTTTCTTTGTAAATAGGTTTAATAACTTCATCAATGGTTTCCGTTGTTAATTCTTTTTTCTTACTTTTGATGGATTGATCCATGTACCGCAAAATTTGCTGAATCCAATATCGGGTTTTTTCATCATCCCGAATTGCTGCCAACGGTTC
>JAIRLW010000053.1 GCA_031259095.1 Planctomycetaceae bacterium
TCTCATGTTGGCGAAAACAAAACAATCTATGCTGATTATGATCTAAAATGGGACAATGGAAATCGAATCACTGATTTCAATTTCACGTATTTGAACGGACCAAAAAAACGCAACGAATCAAATTATATCTACGATAAAACCTCCCAACTTATAAACGCGAATTATAATTTCATGCAAAATGAAAAATATAATTTCGACCTCAACGGCAACCGCAAAACCGCAGAAATTCAAGGTCAAAAACAGAATTACAAAACCGGCGAATACAACCGCCTTTTATCTGACGAAAATTATAATTACGAATACGATCTAGAAGGCAATCGAATTTCAAAAACAGACAAAGAAGGCAAGACCACAAAATACTTTTGGGATCATCGTAACCGTCTAATAAAAGTAACAACACCCACAACCGAAGTCAAATATCTATACGATTACTTAAACCGCCTAGTAAAACGCACCGAAAACAAAACAGATCAAAAATACTTTGTCCACGACAACTGGCAAATCATTTTACAATTTGAAAATAGTAATCCTGCACCAACCCATCGCTATCTTTGGGGCACAAAACAAGACGAATTAATTTGCGACAACAATAACTGGACTTTGCCCGACCAATTAAACACGATCCGCGACATTGTAAAATCAGACGGAAATGTTGTAGCCCATCTTGACTACAACGCCTTCGGCAAACAAATTTCCGAAACAAAAAATAACAATCTATCATTCGCCTACACTGGAAAACTATTCGACAAAGCAAGCGATCTACAATGGAATATTAACCGTTGGTATGATTCGAATGTTGGAAGGTGAATGAGTGGAGATCCGATTGGATTTAGAGGAAAGGATACTAATTTAATTAGGTATGTTAAGAACCGTATCGTTAATAAAATTGATGTTAAAGGTTTATCTTGTACTTGTGGCGAAACTATAACTGTAGTAGCAGCAGTTGGACCGTTTAATGCTTGGTCGGCACGTAATTTAGCAACAGAGGCACTAAATGAGGCGGCAACATGTGGACTTCCAGGATTACATAATGGGGCTGCTGACGCGTTTAGGCATTGTTACTGGAGTTGTCGTATGACTCAAAAAATCGGTATTACTAATGCAAAGAAGGTTGGAGATATACACGAGGAGTGTGGAGCGGGACCACCAGGAGAAACTGCGATGGATTTAGCTAATAATGCAGTAGGTAGAACAATTGGAGCAACTACTCATACAGCAACTGATTGTAAAACCGGCTGTATGGCAGGGGTATCGAGTGGTCTCCTTCAAACTTCACCAGGCGGTATACCACCTACAAACCCATACGATCCATATGAAGATTATGAGGATGAAGATTATGAGGATGAGTTTGAAGATGTGTTTGAAGAAGATATTTATTAAATGTGTGATACGATATTTTAATTGTCTTTTTCTATAGGTAACATCTAAAAACTCATTTTTTGATCGACCGAAATCGACTACAATCGACTTCGGTCGATTTTAGTCGAGGTTTTTAGAAGTTACCTATAACGGTAAATTTGTTTTTTCACAAATTATGGATATGATTCCTTGGCGGCGATTTCAAACTTGCGTAGATCGTTATCAAGGCGATGCCCGTATTCAGCATTTCAAATGTTCCGACTATTTTCGCGTCATGGCTTTCGCCCAATTGACCTATCGTGAAAGTTTACGCGAAATCGTGCATTGTCTCGGAGCCGTTCCTGAAAAATGTTATCACATGGGTATTACTTCACATATCTCCAGAAATAATTTGTCCAATGCAATGCAACAACGGGACTGGCGTATTTTTGCCGATTTTGCCCAAATACTAGTTGAAAAAGCTCATATTTTATGCCAAAACGATGACAACCCTATACCTATCAAAGCACCAATTTTTGCATTGGACGCTTCGACAATCGACTTGTGTTTATCCTTGTTTCCCTGAGCATCATTTCGCACAACAAAAGCCGCTGTAAAATTGCATACGTTGTTAAACTTGCAGGGAAATATCCTTGATTTTATTGTTATTACCGATGGAAAGGTTCACGACGTAAATATTCTTGATTCAATAATTTTTCAAGCCGGAGCGTACTATGTAATGGAACGCGGATATTTGGATTTTGCACGATTATACAAAATTCATCAGGCAAAAGCGTTCTTTGTAACGCGGGCAAAAAAGAACACGCTCTTGACAAGACGCTACTCGCATCATGTGGATAAAACAACTGGAATACAATGCGATCAAACTGTCGTATTGACTAAAGCTAATAGTTTGGTGTCGTATCCTGAACCGCTTCGGCGTATTCGTTTTTACGATGCGGAACGAAAAAAACGATTGGTTTTTTTGACGAACAATATGACGTTATCGACACCAATGATTGCAAAATTGTACAATTCGCGTTGGCGAGTGGAACTGTTTTTCAAATGGATCAAGCAACATTTACGTATCAAAGTTTTTTATGGTATGAGTGAAAACGCGGTAAAATCACAAATCTGGATTGCTATCTGTGTGTATTTATTAGTAACAATTGTAAAAAAGGAGTTGAAATTGTCGCAGTCACTTTACAATATTCTACAGATTTTTAGCCTCACACAATTTGAAAAAACCCCTATTTTTAAGCTGTTCGAAAGCAAAAATTACAACCATAAAAACGACCAACCATATAACAACCAACCTTTATTCAACTTATAATGTAGCGACAGTGGTTTGTTTTATCAATCAATATTATGCCAACTTTCGAACTGTAACGATTTCAATTTATTTAACATTTATTGTATCAAAAAGTTAAAAACGCACTTAAAAATAATTTTCGTTACAACAATTCAGTTACACTTTCTACACTTTTAATTATCGTAACGAAAATTAGTTGATGCTTGTTTTTAA
>JAIRLW010000066.1 GCA_031259095.1 Planctomycetaceae bacterium
GAAGAACCTTTGTCCGGTAACTGTTTCGACGAAGAACCTTTGTCCGGTAACTGTTTCGACGAAGAACCTTTGTCCGGTAACTGTTTCGACGAAGAACCTTTGTCCGGTAACTGTTTTGACGCTCCCCCTTTTTCCGGTAATTGTTTTGACGCCCCCCCTTTTTCCTGTAATTGTTTTGGCGAAGAACCTTTTTCCGGTAACTGCTTTACCGACGGACTGTGATGTGTAACGTTTACTGGTTCTTTCTCTATTTTTTTCTCCGGTTTATTTTCCGGTTGAGGTGAAACGGCAATAGAAGGAAACGGAGCATTTTTCTTTCCCTCCTTATGTTCTGTTGCTTGAGTCTGTGGAGGTTCCTTTTTTGTGTGCGGTGGTTCATCAAGAACACGGATTTTCTTTTCCGTTGACGTTACCGGCGGACGTTGGAATCCTGTATCAGGAAAACCGGCTCCTGATTTTGAAGATTTTACCGGAGTTTTTTGGACAACAACCTTTACCTTTTCAACTTCTTCGTCGGTTAGGCTAGCCAATGAAGAACCTTTCCCTTCGATTCCCAACTGCTTTAGGACATCGAGGAGTTTCTTGGTTTCGACCTTGAGTTGTTGCGCCAGTGCGTAAATTCGAATGGACAAGTTTCGACTCTCTCCAAAAGGCCTTATAAGGCCGAAAACAAGTGAAACAGGTTGTCGAAAATATCAATAACAACAGGAATGCTCCATACATATGAGCAATCCCGATAATTTTTTTCCGACTTCCCTCTTATAATTAGTTAATTAGTTATTGTATTACATAAAGGAACATCCTTGAACTACAAAGGGTGAAATTGAGGAATTCCTCAAAAAACTCAAACATCAATCAATGGAGAACAAATAATCCGGTTATTATTCATCATTTTCTGTATCGGAAACAGTTTCATCAGATTCCGTTTTAATTTGTTCTCGTTTTGATTGACTTGCCTTAATTTTTTCTTCTTGTTCAGCGAATTGTTCTGCTTGTTCGATAATGGCTTCTGCTTCATCCATAGAGATATTTCCCATTTGCGCCAGATCATTGGGTTCGATGATTGAGAGGTCATCGAAGGTTAAAAAACCTTCGCCAACGAGTCTATCGGCGAGTTCCGGGTCAACACCTGCGATCAGGGCATAACCTTCGATAGCTTTTTCAATATCGGCTTCAAGTTCTTCACGGGTCATAATTTCGACGTCCCAACCACAAAGTTTACTGGCAAGCCGGACATTTTGCCCTTTTCGTCCAATTGCCAATGATCGTTGATCTTGCCGTACCAACACTACTGCTCTGCCAAGCATGGAGCAAAGGATGACTTCTTCGATTTCAGCGGGTCGGAGTGCGTTTGGAATAAAAACCTGCATATCGGAACTCCAAGGGACAACATCAATTCGTTCATCGTTGAGTTCTTCCGTGATATTTTTGATTCGACTTCCCCGCATTCCGATACACGCCCCGACACAATCGACCCGTTGATCGCTGCTGTAAACCGCAATTTTAGTACGATAACCGGGTTCGCGGGCAATACCTTTAATTTCGATCACGGCTTCCTGAATTTCAGGAATTTCCTGTTCAAACAATTTTTGGACGAAAATTGGACGAATACGGCTTAGAATAACTTTGACGCGATTGCTGTTTTTTTTGACTTCAATAACAATTCCGCGAACCCTATCGCCAGGATGAAAAACTTCACCGGGAATCCTTTCACCGCGCGGCAACACCGCTTCGACGCCATGAAGAGCAACGGTAATCGCGCCTCCTTCTCGGGAGATGTCGTCTTTATTCCTTCCTTTTCCGCTTTCAATTCGTTGAACGATACCGACAACCATTTGATCAATCTGAGCGCGATTTTCTTCATAGATAGCGTCTTGTTCTGCTTCACGAATTTTTTGGATCATGACCTGTTTAGCGCTTTGGGCGCCGATCCGTTCACTTATTTCTTCTGGTGAAATTGGTTCGCCGTTTCGGGATCCTGAAATTTCTCCGGTTTCACGGTCAACATGAATTTTTATGATAGTTTCTTCGCCGTACTGTTTCCGTGCTGCGGTTGCGATGGCAGCCTCGACGCCGATAAACACGATTTCTTTGTCGATTCGTTTATCGCGGTGGATAGCGTCAACTATTCGTAATACTTCGCTGGGATTCATGATCTGATTTTAGTCCTAAAATCCGGTTCGTTAAGGACTTGGCGTATTTTATATTAAATTAACTTGTAATAATAAACTATGAAAAAACGCGGCATTTTAGCACGCATCCTACTTGCCGGAAAATTCCAATTTCCATTTTTAGACAAACAAGTCGTATAATATACACCAGTGCAGAAAATACGTCAAGGTATGGGTTGTTCAAGAAATCGCGCGGCAGCCGATATTTTGTCAAAACATTGGTCGGCGATATAAATGAAAAGAGAGATTTCTGAATTAATTTCAGACAACTTCTAAAAACCTGTTTTTCGACACGATGAAATCCATTTCAGTCGAATCCAATCGAGTACACAATCTCTTGCCAAAGTTTTTAGAAGTTGTTGTTGGTTACCACGATGGGATTTTAGTCGGTGTTTTTCGTTAAACGTTTCAGTCGGAGATTTTTAATCTCAACTTTCATTGGCGGACCGACATGCGCCTGAATTGCAAAAATTCCGCTTTCACGACGATGTTCTTTGTCTTCGTCTGTGGTGATACTCATCGTCTGACCGTTAATTTTATGAGTGAACGTAAAATTTTGAGCAATAATTTCATAGGAATTCCAGTCGTTGACTTTAAGTTCTTTTTTCAGAGCGTCGTTTTCAGCGAAACGTCGAACCGTTCTTGGTTTTTGTTTCGCTTCGATAATTGTTTCGAGTCCGCGTCCACACAAAATACCGCCAAACCCTTCACCGTAAAGAATACCGGAGTGGGCGTGAGACCCGTCAAAGTCTGCCTGATAACCGTTGACGCGATACGGTTTATCACCCGGTATTACCTGACTTCGGTATTGAAATCCAGAATTCCCTCCCGGTGTGAGTTTAATGTCGGCACGAAAAATAAAATGATCGACATTGTTATCTTTCCAGATTAAAAAGGTGTTGTAGGTTAATTTTGCCGATCCTTCGCTGGCGGTCTGACCGACAATCGAACCGTCCTGAACACTCCAAACATCAGGATTTCCTTCCCAACCGGAAAGGTCTTTCCCGTTGAAAATAGAGACAAACCCTTCTGCTTTTTCCTCGTCGGAAACTTGAGCTTCGACAAACACCGGAAAACAAAACAACAACATCACTCCCGCTAAAACCAACCATTTTTTCATAACAAAACTCCTTGAGAAAAAAATAATCATTGACAAACGTTAACATTTTAAACAGATTTTATCGCAACCAATCGGAAATATTCACTGGTTACATTGCAAGTTTTAGAATTGTCTCAAATCTATGCGGTTAAGTCAAGAACGTAAAAAAGATTATTTATTCGTTCCACTTGTGGCAACTTCTAAAAACTCATTTTTTGATCGACCGAAATCGACTAAAATCGATTTTATACCGTTTTCACTTTAAAAACCGGTTTTTGAAATGTAAAAACGGCAAAAAAGCATTTCGCAATCGAATTAGATTCACCGTTTACGTCAAACCAAACTAATTGTCAATTGGGAAATTTTCTTTTTTGATAGATTTCCAAAAATTTTTTTTCCAGATTATGTTGGAATTTGATGAGTGTAATCATAAAAACAGAAGTAGGTAATGTTTCGCCTACCTGATACAAGGTTGGCGCAAGTCTTTACTGTGAAAGGAATTACTGAAATAGGTAAGCGACTGTTCACGGACCCGTTCACTCCTCAAAACGGCGTTGTTCACCAGGATCAAGAATTGATGTTAAAGTTTTGATTATAAACAGGTTATGAAATATTTCAATACGAAACGAAATTATTCTTTGATTGGTACAATGAACACCGACCACATACAACATTAAAAGGTAAAACTCCAAACGAAGTTTATGACCATCGTCATGCCGCCAATGCAAAACCAAGAATCGAAACACGCCCCAAAGTTAAACATTCGACTCCATGTGCCAAACCAAGAATGTGTATTGCCGGTAAAGCTGGAACAAAAATAAAACTTCGCCTCGAATTTCTTGAAGGTCGATTATATCTGCCAATCATTCGTATTGAGCGAATTTAATTTATCTTGCGTGCCGATTATCAGTAATCAATCTGCGGTCATGGTATGCGCAAAGTACAATTTTTGAACAATTTTGTCGTTTTTTGAATATTATCAAAACGAAAATTAACTCCATTTCTGGAGACATCTTCTAAAATTCGTCCCAAATCCAATTATCGTACAGATAATTTTAAGCCATTTCAAAGA
>JAIRLW010000084.1 GCA_031259095.1 Planctomycetaceae bacterium
TATCATCGTTACAGGAAAGGTAAAGAAGCGGCGCACCGGATTTCTCGTGAAGAAACATTCGTGCTTCCGCTTTGAGTTCGTCAACCGGCTGCGTCCATTGAAGTGTAAAACCGTGTGTCGTGGAACCTTCTTTCAAAAAGGATTGTTGAGACATAATGGGAACAGGAAAAAATGCAGCCGAAACAGCTGCAAAAAATGTTATCGAAATAATCAAACGTCCGGTCATAGGTCAAATAAGTTAATGGGTTAAAAGGTTATTGGAAATTAGCGAATGTTTCGAATATGCCAATCAGGAAAATTTTTGCTCCATCGGTTAAGATTGACAACAAAACAACTTTCCGCCAGATTGTGTTTCCAACGTTTGGGGTTACTTATACCAACGGGTAATTCATAGTTTAAATCCTTATAAAATTTGCTACACAATGCGTTGTCCATTCCAATCAAAAGACAAATATAACGGATTGGTTTATCAACTTTATTTTCAGCATAGCGATAAAGAAATGTGTCCCGAAATTTATATTTGAGATAATCTTTTAATCTTGTATAATCGAATTGATTTTGCGTGTAATCTTTAATCTCAACAAAAAGATAATAATCTTCAAATTCGGCAACAATATCAACTGCTTTGAGTTGTGTTACGCCATGATAGGTCGGTAATCCATCATTTGCTTCATCAAATTTAAAAACAGTAATTGCGTTTTTAAATTCAAATGAAAAACCATCAACAACAATTATACTCATTGTTTTTTTCTTTTCCAGTGTTTTTGAATATCTCGGTCAATCAATGATCCAAATGCTTCGTCAATAGCATTGGGAGAAATTTCTTTGTAATTTTCGGTCGAGGCAATTTCTATTTCACCGGATTTGCCGTGAAAAAGGCTGTGAAACAAAATTTGATGTTCCGGTTTTAATTGGAGGTGAAACTCTTCGAGAAGAGCATAATCATGGGTTGCGATGAATATTTGTACGCCAAGTTGTTGGAGTTCGAGTAAAATATCGGCGATCATGTCCATCATTTTCGGATTCAAATTCGCTTCCGGTTCATCCCAGAAAAGTACCGAACCTTTTTGTAACGTTCCATTTTGAATCAGAAGCCAAAGAAGTCCTAATTTACGAAGCCCTTCCGCAAGAAGCGTAAATTCCAAATCTCCGCGTTTGCTTTTCAAAAAGAAATTTTCACCACTGACTTTGATTTCTCCATCGATTGCTTTTTGTAACTTGTCGAGCAATCGTTGATATTGTTTACCGGTTGGTTTTTTCAACATGGGTAAAAGGGCTTTGTCAATAATATCGACATAGATTTTTTCAAAATGAACTTTACGTTCAGTAACCAATGACCGAAAACCCGGCGCATTCGCCAACATATCCTTAACGGGAATATAAACCGATTCGATTTCTTCTTCAAACCATTTTTTGGTTCCGATCATACAATCTTTTTTTAGTTCTGTATCGTGGGTGGAAAACCGTAATCCCAATGATATTTCCGAACCATTCGGTTTATTTCTAAAAATTTTATATTCGCCTTTCCGACAACCGTCAGATAGTTTAATCAAATGACCAATTTGTAACGGCAAAAATATTTCATTGACCGATTCTGTGAGATTACCGTGATTTTTCGTTGCAACACATACCGAATAAGCGGCTTTCAAAATATGTGTTTTACCGGTTCCGTTTTCGCCGATGAAAACATTGATTCCCGGCGAAAATGGAATTTCGAGATGTTGAAACGCGGTGAAATGTTCAAATTTAATTTTGGTGAGCATGGTCGGGTAATTTTCCAATTCTTATTGCAACAGTCAACGATACTGCCGCCGACAAGAGATATTTTTCCAACAAGGCAAAGATTATATCCGATTCAGAAAAACAATGCAACGATACCTCGTGCAGTCATAAAATTAAGTTTTGATTTTTATCGTGACAAGGCGAGTTTTGTTGCGACACGGAATGCTTCCAGCATACTTCCGGTTTCGGCGATACCTTGCCATGCTTTATCAAACGCCGTTCCGTGCGCCACACTGGTTCGGATAATCGGCAAACCAAGTGTCATATTCACCGCCCGATGCATTCCAAGTAACTTCAACGCAATATGACCTTGATCATGAAACATCGCCACTACCGCGTCGAACATTCCCTTTTGAGCGTCCACCATGATGGCGTCGGCGGGAAAAGGTCCGGCAATGTTCAGCCCTACGGCAACGGCTTGTTGAACCGCTGGACGAATAATGTGCATCTCCTCCGTTCCAAACAATCCGTCTTCTCCAGCATGAGGATTCAACGAACAAACGCCAATACGCGGTTGCCGACCGGACAAACCAATCATTCGTTGCATAAAATCATTAATTAGTTTCGCTTTGGCAAGTACCGATTCAATCGTTATCTGTCCGAAAATGTTTTTCATTGCGGTATGCAACGTAACGTGGACAACGGCAAGACCATCTTTGGAACAAATATTATCGCCGCAACCAAGATAAAGCATCATCGCAAAATCGTCAACACCGCAACGTTCCGCAAAAATTTCCGTGTGACCGGGATAATGGTAACCGGCAAGATTAATCGCATTTTTGTGAATCGGAGCAGTAACCACCGCGGCAATCATGCCCGCTTTCGCGTCATCAATCGCGCGGATAATTGCCTGATAAGCGGCATCGCCGCTTCGGGCGTCAACCGTACCGCATGGAACTTGCGTTACACTCTCCACGCCGCATCGAATACACGGAATGGTCAACACATCAGAGAAAGACGCTTCGCCTTTCGGTAATATCTCATCAACAGATTGGATTTCCGTAATCACCGCATTGGTATGACGTAATAACGCGGCGCGTTGCAGAATTTCAGGATGACCGTAAACAACCGCCTGAACTTGCGTTTGGCGAATCATTTCCCGCCAAGCGCCGACAATTATTTCAGGACCAATTCCTGCGGCGTCGCCCATGGTGATACCAAGAATCATCGTTAATAAACCAATAAGTCAATAAAATGGAAGCCCGACGGCTTTTGATGCAAAAATGATGCGAAAATTAAATAAGTACAGTTTATTTTACAACCTAACCATAAAAACACAATCGCCCAAGCGACACGACAACGGAAAAAAAAATTGACGATTGATGATTGGGAATCTCTAAAAATATCATTTGCCAAAAACAAAATAATCAATTAATTACTCATGTTACGCACCCTTTTGCGATTTTTATTTTTTTTAGTTCGCTCCATGCGGCTTTGGAAGCCGCCCAGTAGATTTTTGCTTTGAGGGCAAAATGATTTAATTTGTGAGCGAACTTTAAT
>JAIRLW010000099.1 GCA_031259095.1 Planctomycetaceae bacterium
ATACGTTTTGTAACTCCTTATGTATTCGGTTGTTCAATTCCAATAGGTAACAACCGATATTACCCAATTGAAAGGTGAAAATCATGTACCATACTCTCAAAAATGCGTTTACTTTAGTCGAACTCCTTGTCGTGATTGCAATTATTGGTGTGTTAATTGCTCTGCTCCTTCCCGCAGTTCAAGCGGCACGGGAAGCCGCAAGACGTGCTCAATGTACCAATCATCAGAAACAATACGGTATTGCGCTGCATAATTACCATGCGGCATTGAATGCGTTACCGGGGTTGGCGGCTCGTACAACACGTTCTAACGGGTCAATTTGTTGTCCAGGCGGACAACTCTTGTCGCCTCATTTTTGGTTGTTGCCCTATATGGAACAATCGGCTCTTTACGATAGTTTGCCGAAAGGAAGTTCAACATCTCGATGGATATTTGGTAAATGTGAACCTTTTAATAAAGCCATTGCTGATTCAGCAAGTATGGTTTCACAAGTTCCGATTGCCGCATTTCGTTGTCCTTCTGATCCGGGGTCTAGTTTGACAACGGCAATTGCCGATGATATGACGGATTGTCCATCGGAAACTGTAACGGCAATAACACCAACAGCAACAAACAATTATATGTGTTGTATCGGTTCTGCTACAGGAACAAATTACGACATTTTTTTCCGAACAGATGGAACCTTTTACGATGATTCGTTTACTGGTTTCGAGTCTATGATTGATGGAACGAGTAATGTTATCGTTTTAAGTGAAGCAATCATCGGCGATGGAACACCACGAGGAACTGATCCCGGACATCCTGGTGATCAACCTTGGTTACGATGCGGTTTAGAAGAATTGATTGGTGACAATGCACATTTTACCGAATATCCAGGTGCTTGTGGATTGACAGAACCAGCCGATCTTGACGCAGCCGTTCTTGGTGCTTCTGAATTTTTTGGTTGGCGCGGTTATCTTTGGCTTTCCGCCCGCGCTCCGGCAACTCTGTTTTCAACATACAGTACACCGAATCCGTTACATCCTGATTTAGGTTGGAGATCGGTTTACGGTTATTATGCCGCCCGAAGTTTTCATACCGGCGGTGTTAATGTAACATTAGGAGATGGAAGTGTTCGGTTTGTTTCAAACACTATTTCTTTGGATGTCTGGCGAAACTACGGCAAAGTCGATTCCGGTCTTGCCAAACAAGGATTGTAAATGTCTATTCCATCCATACAAAAATTATAAAAAATAATTTTATTATTTCAAAAAAACATGAAACATTATTTTGCAACAACAATTTTTTTATTGATTTCAATTCTTTTACCGATTGGTTGTCATTGGGGACCGAAACGTCCTGCTGATTTACCGGAATTGACACATTGTATTATTTTGGTAACGTTTGGAGGTGAAGTAATGGAAGGCGTTGGTGTGATGCTGATTCCCGAAAATAAACAAGTTAATAAATGGGCTGCAGGCGGTAAAACCGATATTAAGGGAAAGGCAGTAATGATAACGAGTTCCGTTTTCAATGGTGTTGTTCCCGGCAATTATATTGTTTCGTTTAAAAAATCCGGTGAACCGGTTGATATGAACGAACCGCCGTCGTTGATTCCGAAAAAATACTTGCCGGGTCAATCGAAGGAAACGATTACAGTTACGAAAGAGCAAAAAGAATACGTATTCAATCTCGAAGGATTGAAATAAACTCTATTTTGAACAGTAACAAATTTTGTAATCCATCAATGGAATAATTATTTTGTAATGATTCAGTGGAATGTCTGACATTTTCATGTTTTTGTCCTGTTAGGGATAAAATGTCGGCAGCCTATTTGTCCCGTTAGTGGTAGGCGATGTTTTCGCCGCGCGACTGTAGGTGAAAACCTTTTGGCAACAGGTCGCCTACCCGACACAATGTTTCGGAGTTTAACATAAAACCAATCTAGATTGCATAATCGAAAAAATTTGCCTTTTTTCTCCAAAGTATTGACCTTGATCGTTATGATGGTAGAATGTGCAATGAAATTGATGAAAATGACCTGTTTTGGGATGGGTTATTTCATTGAGTGTGTTTCTTTCAGAGATGAAATTGTCTTATCTCTGAAAGTGTTGTTTCCTAACGTTTCACACAAGGAGTTTACAATGATGAAAACATTTGCTTGCCTGTCTGTTGTTTTGTTGTTGTTTGTGGCGGTCAATGTTGCTTCGGCAGACGAAGCCGCTACCAAAACAACGGTGGTTACCGAATCTGTGGTTGCACCTTGCGATTGCAGCGCTCCCCAGTTCGATCCGTGCCATCCGCCGGTGGTGTATCGTCGGGGACTGTTCGGTGTTTACCGTCCGGTAATCTACGCACCGGCTTATTATCCGGTTTATCCGCGATATGTCCGTGCATGGGCGCCGGTTTACCCCGTTTACCATTGGTAAATTGGTACCGGTCAATTGGTAAAATGATTGACCAACAATCCATCAAAGCCGGAGGTGATTTTCGCCTCCGGTCTTTTTTTGCACTGAATCAAGAATAAACCGGTCAATGATTTTTAATCATTGGGGAACTTCTAACAACTTCGACTGAAATCGACCGAAATCGATTTCAGTCGAATTGGGTCGATTTCGGTCGATCAAAAAACAAGTTTTTAGAAGTTGCTATTG
>JAIRLW010000114.1 GCA_031259095.1 Planctomycetaceae bacterium
TGGGTGGTAAGTGGTTTATAGCACTACCATTACTATCCCACAAAACGAGGTTTTGTAAAATACCAATTCCAAAAAATTATATATTAAAAAACTACCTAAATTACCTAGACATACGTAGAATCAAAATTACACCCTAATTTAAAAAAATATTTCAATAGGTCTCTCAAAACAAAAAAACCAATGCCCCGCCTATAGCAATCAATTCAGGCAATTTCTAAAAACTCATTTTTTGATCGACCAAAATCGACTAAAATTGATTTCGGTCGATTTTAGTTTGTGAAGAAATAAGTTTTTAGAAGTTCCCTAAAATAGAGCGTGACGTTTAGAGTTCCGGTGATTCTTAATGACGTTTCAAAAACTCATCTAATGCGTTTATGACTTCTTCGGGAACGTCTTCGACAAGATAGTGGTGAGCGTCGCCGAGACGGTAAACATCGGCTTCAGGGTAAAACTGGAGGAAACGTTTGAGATAATCCGGCGTAAAACACCAGTCAAGCATGCCCCAAATTAAACAAACCGGTTTATTACGGAATTGCGGCAACAACTCCTCAATATCGCTAAGCGTTTTGTAAGTCGGATGACGCGGTGAAAGCGGAATATCCCGCACAAAACGATACAATGCCGTTCGATGTGTCCACGAATTGTAAGGCGCAACCAAACCGTCCCGAACTTCTTTCGGCAATCCTTGCCGATTCGCAATTGCCATCCATGTTGCCCATTTCGCAAAAACGTTGAAACCTTGAACCAACAACCGTCCCAAACCGGGAATCCGACAGACTCGAATTCGGAACGGACATTGAAATCCGCGAAACGCCGCCGTGTTCATCAACACAATCCGGTTAAACCTTGCCGGTAACCGAACCGCCGTTCCCATACCAATCGCACCACCCCAATCATGAGCAATCAGTGTTATTCGCTTTAAATCAAGTCCTAGAATCAGTTGCCAAAGATCGTCGATTCGGCGTTCCAATGTAAACGGATAACGTGATTCGTCCGGCATCTCCGATAAACCACAACCAATGTGATCCACCGCAATCACTCGATAACGTTCACGGAATGCCGTAATAAGATTACGCCAATAAAACGACCAAGTCGGATTGCCATGAACCATGAGCAACACTTCCCGATTGACCGCATTTTTCGGAAGTTGTTCGTCAAGATAATGATACCGGAAACCGCTCACGTTAAAAAAATGAGATTCAAAAGGATAAAGCGTTGTCATTCGGAAAATTTTAAGGGTATAAAGGACAATAGTGACCAGCGGGATAAATCAGTTTATTTTACTCGATTTCAGTCGATTTCATCTTTCAGAGTTTCCTAAATAAGGATTCGTTTTCCGTTCTTCGCCGACCGTAGTTGGTTGACCATGACCGGCGTAAATGATTGTTTCGTCCGGCAACGAGAGAATCTGTGAACGAATCGCTTCAAGTTGAATTGCCGGATTGCCATCGGGAAAATCATTTCGTCCAATACTCTGTTTGAAAATGACGTCGCCAACAAAAAGAATCGGGTTCGGCTCTGTCGGAAAGAGATACACCAAATGTCCTTTACTGTGTCCCGGAACATGTCGCGACTCAATCGACATTCCGGCTAAGTTCAGTTTTTCACCGTCCCGAAGCAAAAAGTCCGCCGGATCAACCGTAATCGCAAAACCAAACGGCGCAGAAAGATTTTGTTCCGCATCAATCAACTTTTCTTTTTCCTCTTCACCGATATAAATCTTACAGTCTCGCCACACTGCCCGCACAGCGTCAACTCCGGCAATATGATCGGCATGACCATGCGTGATTAAAATAGCAACCGGTTTAAGTCCTTTGCTTCTGACCTGTTTGATTATTTTCTCCGGCTCAAAACCCGGATCAACCAGCAAACACTCCAAACCGCCAACCCGATAAATAAGATAACCGTTTTCCTGAAAAGGAACCGATAGAATCGTTTCGACAATTATTTCTGAAAAATTCATAAATTGGTCTTCCCATAAATTAGAGAAAATTGTTAAAATACTCCCGTTTGGCGTATAATAGCAACAAACCAACAAAAAACATCGCGGAATCCTTGAAAAATTGAATCTTAAATTCATTTTTGAATACAAGAAACGGCGATATAAATTTTTGATTGTCCCGTTGCATGAAAAGTATCATAACGGATAAACAACGAATAAACAAATTTTACCACAAGTCGCCGTCCGAAAAAAGTCGGCGGAATGACATTAATCCCGATTTTATGAGGACTCGGAATGAAAAAAACAACGATTTATTCAATCTCACGTAACAATGGTTTAACCTTTGTCCTTGCCGTTTTTGCTCTCATTTCCATTCTAAGACCAGAAGCAATCGGTCAGCAAAATGTGGAAAATGGTCTGAAAGTTGCCACTCAGGTTAATAATATTCCGCAGATCGTGAATGAACATCCGCTCATGCCAGTCCTTCGTTGGGCGGAAAAAGAACGACCGCGTGTTGTCGCCATTCAGGATTACACCGCCCTAATGACCAAACAGGAAAATATCGGCGGAACCGTTCAAGAAGCACAGGTCATGGAAATTAAAGTCCGACACAATCCGCTCAGTTTTTATCTGAAATTCCGCTATCCGAAAAAAATGAACGGACAAGAAGCAATTTATATCAAAAATAAAAACGATGGTAAATTAGTCGGACATGGAGTCGGACTAGAACGAAGTTTCGGAACGCAATTCCTCGATCCCGAAGGAATCATCGCCATGCGAGGTTGTAAATATTCGATTAAGGAAATGGGCGTCCTCAACTTAATCGATAAACTTCTGGACGTCGGACGTAAAGATTCGAAATTCGGCGAGTGTGACGTTCAATATTTTGAAGGCGTTAAAGTCGATGATCGGGATTGCACGCTGATTCAGGTTACGCATCCGTTTCCGAGAAAGAATTTTATTTTCTACATCGCACGAATTTATGTTGATAAAGAGTTGAATCTTCCGATTCGGTATGAATCGTTTGATTGGCCCTCAAAAGAAGGCGAAACGCCAACATTGATCGAAGCCTACACCTATCAGAAAATGAAAATCAATGTCGGATTAACCGACGCTGATTTCGATCACCGAAATCCTGAATACAATTATCCGTGATTCTGAATTGCTTAATTTAGGGACGTTAGGGACAAATAAGACATTAGGGACCAAAAAGACCTAATCCCTAATTCCTAAAATCCCTAATCTCTAATCCCCTAACCCCTAATAATAGACTTGCTACGTACAAAAACTTGTGGAGAATTGCGTAAGAGTGATCTTGGTGTTCGTGTAACTCTTGCCGGTTGGGTCGATTCTGTTCGGGATCATAGCGGTGTTCTGTTTATTAATTTGCGAGACCGTTATGGTTTAACGCAAATTGTATTCTTGCAAGGAGGGAACGATGAAATGTTTAATACGGTTCGTTCCCTTCATCCAGAGTATGTTGTTCAGGTTACCGGAACAGTTCAACTCCGACCGGAAGGAATTGTCAACAAAAAAATTCCGACCGGCGAAATTGAGTTGAACGCGGAAACGATTACGGTGTTGAATCGTACGGAAATCGTTCCCTTCCAACCGTCTGCACCGGAATTGCCAGCCGAAGAAACACGGCTCCGATACCGTTATCTTGATCTCCGACGACCCGCGATGCAAAAAACGTTGTTATTACGGCATCGCATGACCAAAGTTTTGCGCGATTATTTCGACGAACACGGTTTTGTAGAAATTGAAACGCCCATGCTTGGCAAAAGTACGCCGGAAGGGGCGCGTGATTATTTAGTTCCGAGTCGTGTGGCATTGGGTCAATTTTATGCGTTACCGCAATCTCCGCAACTTTACAAGCAAATTCTGATGATTGCCGGCTATGACCGATATTTCCAGATTGCCCGATGTTTCCGCGACGAAGACCTGAGAGCCGATCGTCAACCGGAATTTACACAGGTTGATCTTGAGATGTCGTTTGTGGACAGTGAGGATATTATTGAAATAATTAGCGGTCTGATGTCGCGTTTGATGAAAGAAGTTTTGGGACGTGAATTGAAGTTGCCGATTCCGCGAATGAGTTACGACGAAGCAATGGAACGGTTTGGACATGATGCGCCTGATCTTCGTTTTGGAATGGAACTTGTTGATCTGACGGATTTGGCAAAGGAATTTGAATTCCGTGTTTTCCGAAGTGTTGCCGATTCCGGCGGACGAGTTCGCGCGATTAACGCCAAAGGAGTTGCCGGAAAGTATTCACGAAAAGACATTGACGGTCTCAACAACTGGGTGATCGAACAGTTCGGAGCCAAAGGTATTGCGTGGCTTAAAGCCGATGGGCAAGGAATGTTGACGGGACCGATTGCGAAAAATTTTACCGAAACCCAACTGCAACAGATTGCTGAACGTCTTCGGGTGGAGGCGGATGATTTTCTGCTTTTTTCGGCGGACACGTTTGCGGCAACGTGTAAAGTGTTGAATGGGTTGCGGCGACGTTTAGGGTTGGAACTGAACTTGATTGATCCGAATGAGATGAATTTCTGTTGGGTTGTTCATTTTCCGATGTTCGACTGGGATGCGGAGGAACAACGCTGGATTGCAATGCATCATCCGTTTACTGCGCCATTGGAAAGTGATTTATCTTATCTCACGACCGCAGAAGCGGAAACAACAGCGTCGAAAACAGCAGAGTCGGAAACATTTGCGCCCGGACGAGTCAGAGCGCAGGCTTATGATCTTGTGCTAAACGGATTTGAAGCGGGTGGCGGAACAATTCGAATTCACGATTCCCATATTCAGTCGAAGGTATTTGATCTTTTGGGGTTATCGGCGGAGACGGCCAAAGAACAATTTGGGTTTCTGCTGAATGCATTACAATTTGGTGCGCCGCCTCATGGTGGTATTGCGTTGGGTCTTGACCGTTTGGTGATGTTGTTTGGCGGTTTGGATAATATTCGGGACTGTATTGCATTCCCCAAAACAACCAAAGCCGCTGATTTAATGACGGGAGCCCCTAGTCCGGTTGCGGTCAAACAACTTGAAGAGTTGGCAATTCAAATCAAATCGGATAATACAAAAAACGTTTGAATTACGTTCTATAGGTTGGCGATTCTGCTAAACAGGAACGCGGTCGTCTCGACTGCACACACAGGCTTTTTTACCAATAAATCATGGTAAGCGGGACGACCACGTTCCTGCCAAAATAGATTGGTAGAAATTCCCTGTTGTTAAACAAATTGTTGAATAATAAGGGTTTGCGGCTCTTCCCCTTTTCCGTTGAGGGCGTTTCCCCTTTCGGTTGGGGAAAGTCCCTTTTCTGTTGAGAATTTCCCCTTTTCCATTAAGAACTGTACTTTCTTAAAAAAAGTAGTTTAATCTCCTTATTTTTAAGTATTTTTATTTTTTTGGTCTGTTTGCTTTCCGATATAAAGAGTCCCCAAATTATTCCTGTTTTCCACGCAAAAATTGTATTCGCTGTCTTTGTCCCCAATATCCCAAAAGTCCCTATCGTCCCTAAAGTCCCTTGATCTAAGGGACCATTGGGAGACGGAATTCCCCAAGGCGGCGTCGGACGGCTCAAAATGAGCAACCAATCCTTCGCCGTCAAAATTTGATCCGCACGCGGACCAGGAAACCAATCTGATCTGTTAGGCATAAATCATTCCTTTGCTGTAAAATTTTTGATAAAACAGAACTAAATCTTAAACAATCACACTTCATTGTCTTTAGACAATGAGCCA
>JAIRLW010000117.1 GCA_031259095.1 Planctomycetaceae bacterium
GAGATCAAAATCCGTTACGGACAAAAATATCTTGAACAAGGTCTTGAACAAACCGCGCGTTACATGGATATTTACGGTTGCGATGAAGGTTGGCTTGCCATTTTCGACCGCCGCGTCCGCGTTAAATGGAACGATAAAATCTATTTGAAAAAAGAAAAAGTAAACGGAAAAACAATTACAATTGTCGGACTGTAAACTTCTTGAAGTTGAAACCAAAAACTGGTGAATAGACCGCATGAGTAATCACAAATTTTTGAATTTACCGGCTGAACGGAGTGATCCGCAAACGTCACGGTATTTAATTTTGCCGATTCCTTATGAGGGAACGGTTTGTTTTTTGAGTGGAACGGCAAGAGGACCGGAAGCGGTGCTGTCGGTTTCTGATCAGATGGAGCATTTCGATGAAGAGTTACTGATTGATTTTACGCAACGCGGTATTGCCACGTTACCGCCAATTCCGTCGGCAAACACGCCGGGGGAAGAATTTGAACGGATTTATTCAACGGTGAAGCAGTACGATTTTTTCCGAACCGGTCAATTTCCGATTATTTTAGGCGGGGAACACAGTGTTACACCGCCGATTGTTCGTGCGGCGGCGGAGGTTTATGAGGACTTGAGTGTGTTACAATTCGACGCTCACGCCGATCTTCGTGATTCTTACACGGGCGGGCGATATTCTCATGCGTCGGCGATGCGTCGGGTTCTTGACTGGACAACGCATCTTGTTCAGGTGGGGATTCGGAGTTTCAGCGAGGAAGAGTATCGGGATTGTCCTGAGCGGATTCAACATATTTTAACGCCGAAAATGTTGACTGAAAATAGGACGGAATATTGTAATCGGATTCTTTGCGGTTTAACGGAACATGTTTATCTAACGATTGATGTGGATGTTTTTGATCCGTCGATTGCTCCCGGCACGGGAACGCCTGAACCGGGCGGTTTGGATTGGCTGCAGGTCACCGGTCTTTTACGAACAATTTGTACCACAAAAAAAGTCGTTGGAGCGGATATTGTTGAAACCATGCCGTTGGGTGGTTGCAATGTGATTACGGAATTTCTTACCGCAAGACTTGCTTCAAAAATAATCGCCTATACGTCCTGAAATTGTAGTGGAGAGTTGATAGTTGATAGTGGATAGTTCGCAAGCGGATTTTTGCCGCAAAGTCAATAATTCGCTTGCGAACTATTCACTATCAACTATCGACTAGGGCGTGTTGACACTAATTTCTCAAAAACACAATGATATTAGCGAGTGCGATGAAGGCATTATCGGTTTCATCTAATTTATCATATCGTGTAAAAAACCGCCTGAACTCTTTTATATTCCGAAAGTGGCGTTCCACCATATTTCGATATTTGTACAACTCTTTATCATACTCCCTCCTCTTGTTTTGTACGGTATTCCGGCACACATTTAAATTCCGCAATTATCTTATCACGTTTTTGCCGCCACTGAACATCCGCTTCGAGTTGTGTTACATCGGCGTCGGCACGTTCAATAATCCGTAACACTTCCTGCTTGGAGCGTTTGCGTTCGTTTTTCGCAATCGAACGCAACAACTCTTGATACTCGTTGTCATCTTTGATAAACTGATTCTTCTCTTCAACTTTCAAGGCTTCAAAATCAAACATCGTTTTTTCTTCATTGTTGGAATTAATCTTGTCGTCTGCTGTTGTCAAGGAGACCGTTTCTCCATTGACTGCTGACGATTCATTTTATAACTGGACTTTTGCAAAGTTCATAACCAGTTGTATTAAAAGGATTTATAATCAGTTTTTGCCCAATTTTTCATGTTTTGAAACGAAAATTTGCAGATATTATTGAAACCATATTTATGAACCTCTTGGTTTTCCAGCATATCGATTTTTAGAACAATTTTTAAAAACACAATATACGATATAATAATAAATAAAATTGGGTAATTTCAATGCTTCAAACTCTTTTATTTACAGTGTGAAACGCAATTCTGCAAAAGTCCAGTAATAATGAATGGTTAATTTTTTTGCACAGTTATAAAAATAAAATTTAATTGTGGATAAAATAACGTTAAAAATTTGATGGAAATGTTGGTTGGGGGGTATTGATCGGATTTCAAGTCAAAGTACAATTATTCAAATAATGGTCAAGACTAAACTTTTTAATAAAAACAAAATACTTTACTGAATAAATACGTTTTTTACTGTGCTCCAATGAGAGTGATTGTTTTGGTTGTGAAATATAGAAAGCGAGGTTTATGTGCGTATTGAACGCGACACAATGGGCGAAGTTGCTATTCCGCGTGATGCTTATTTCGGCTCGCAAACACAGCGAGCGGTAAATAATTTTCCAATTTCCGGTAAACGAATTTCAACAGATTTAATTCATGCGTTGGGGCTTGTCAAAAAAGTTGCGGCTAAAGTTAATTTCCAACTCGGTAGGTTTGAAAATTGTGCTTCTCCGTTAACAGAAAAAGATGTTGATGCAATAATCACGGCAGCAGACGAAGTCGCCAACGGTAAATTCGACGCCGAATTCCCTATTGATATTTATCAAACCGGAAGCGGAACCTCAAGCAACATGAATGCAAACGAAGTTATCGCAAACCGTGCAATCGAATTACTCGGTGGTGATCGATTCGATCCCAAAAAACGAATTCACCCAAACGATCATGTCAATCTCGGACAAAGCACAAACGATATTTTTCCAACAGCAATTCATGTTGCTGTCGCAATTTTGATCAAAAATACTTTGATTCCGGTACTGTTTGATTGCCGTGAACTTTTGTTGCGAAAATGTCGGCAGTGGAAAGACGTACTAAAAATAGGCAGAACTCATCTTGCCGATGCGGTGCCAATGACTCTCGGTCAAGAATTCGGCGGTTTCGCACGGCAAGTAGAATTGGCAAAAGAACGCGCTCAATCCGCAATACAACAAATTTTAGAATTGCCCGTCGGCGGAACAGCAGTCGGAACCGGTTTAAATACACATCCTGAATTCGGAAAACATGTCGCAGAAAAATTGGCGGAATTAACGTCCATTCCGTTTGTCGAAGCAAAAGATCATTTCGAAGCAAATGCACAACGTGACGGACTTGTTACCGCTCATGCGTTGATCAAATCAGTTTCTGTTTCGTTAATGAACGTCGCTAACAATATCCGCTTTTTATCCAGCGGACCGCGATGCGGATACTACGAAGTTGTACTTCCAGACTTACAACCGGGCAGTTCCATTATGCCAGGGAAAGTGAATCCGGTTTTGTGCGAAAGTTTGATGCAAGTTGCAGCAAGAGTCGTAGGAAACGATCAAACAATCACAACCGCAGCTGTTACCGGAGGACAATTTCAACTCAATATTATGATGCCCGTGTTGGCTGATACGGTGATCGAGTCAATACGAATACTTTCAGCCGCAACAAAAATTTTCACCGAAAAAGCGCTGAAAAAAATGGAAGCCAATGAAACAATTTGTAACGACACCATAGAACGAAGTCTGGCAATGGCAACCGGTCTGAATCCCTATATCGGTTACGAAAAAGCCGCCGCTATCGCAAAAGAAGCTTTCAAAACCGGTAAAACCATTCGTGATATTTGTAATGAAAAAAATATCCTAAAACCAGACGACCTAAAAAAAGCGCTCGACCCAAAACAAATGGCAAAACAAAAATAATTCGTCATTTATTAGAGTCAGAGGTTAAATGTAAAAAATATAAAAGGGGGGACTTCCAAAAACTCAATTTTTGATTAGACTATTGCACGACTGTTTTATTTTTTGAATTCTGCTTTTCAAAGAAGGATGTTTTCAAAAGTTCCCTAAAGATTTTGTCGATAAATTCATTCTGAGTTTCAACTTTGCCAATTCCACTGAATAAATACTTAAAAAATTATTTTTTGTCGATTTTATCAATAAGATTTTATCGATAAATTTATTCCGAAATTCAATTTTGTAAATTTCACTGAATAATTACCTAAAAACTCATTTTTTTATTCGATTGAAATCAACTTTGGTCGAGAGTAAAATTTGATTTTATTGGAAATTTTTAGAAGTTGCCTTTAATTATCCGGGTGTAATTTTGATTCTACGTATGATTAGGTAATTTAGGTAAGATTCTAATTAAAATCAGATAAAATAGTGAACAAAAAATTTGGTTTAGTCTTGTATTGAAAAGACAAGCAAAAATTTATTTTGTTGTCTTCATGAATGTTTGCACGGAGAAAA
>JAIRLW010000168.1 GCA_031259095.1 Planctomycetaceae bacterium
GGTATGTTCCTTAAAACCGAAAAAATTTTCCTAGTGTTCAGTGACTGGTGTGTTAAAATAGATAAAATTTTAACTTATAGGCTTTAATTATAAAATTTACTAATTTAACAACAAACCAGTGAACGCTAGAAAAAAAAAAAATACCCATTTTAACAACTAACTGATAAACGCTAGAAAAAAATTTTGCCCCCGATTTGACAGCCCCTATTGCAAACCAAAAAAATTTGATAAAATTAAAAAATGTAGTGTTTAATGTCCATTTCTCAAAAATGAAAGGAAGAAAAAATGACAAAGTTAAGTTGGGCTATCGCCATGGCTCTTGTTGTTGCCAACGTTGCGTTTTTAGTTGCGTCCTCTGGAATTCGGGATGTTAAAGGTGCAGGATGTAATAACAACCAATGTTACACACTAGTATTTTCTTTTATTGAATGTTATCACAAGAATGACTATCAAAATGGGGACCCTTGTCACCCAGATGGGTGCATCATGACAAGTGTATTCCGTTCAGCATGTTTGATTGATAGCGAAAGTGATAGTTCGTGTGAAAAGGAATATGATGCACAATCTGTTCGTGTATACCAAATTTTACGTGAGTCAGGTAATTGTTCATCTGACAGTACTGTAACGTGGCATTATAATACGCAGGCTGGTGATAGTTGCACGCCGTCGTACAATTATCAAACGGCTTGTGAGTCAGGCAGTTGTGTAGGAGATATTCTCCATGAGGCATCCAGACTCGGAAGAGACGTGTGCGCAAACTAATCACCATTTTTACTTGAAAATTCAGATTTTGTAGGGGTGGGTTACGTTCCTACAAAATCTAAATAACTCTTGTAATCTTCTCAAAAATGAGAACTGAAGTTTCAAATAGGTGGAATTTTTAAAACTTTATTTTTTTACCAATCTCACCTTATAGAAAAACGAGGGTTCACGAATGTTTTATGGATAAGAAATTAGATTTTCAAAAGTTCTTTATAATTGAGTATCTTTGTCGTTATTGCTTTGAAAAATAACTTTTAACCATGAAATTGGAAATTCATATAAATAAAATGACCAAAGAAAATTGTAAAAAAATCTTGTTTTGTTTAGTCTTAATGTTATGGATCAGTGAAGTGGGCTGTTTGGTAGTATATGCAGAAGATGACATAGCGATCTATGCATCTGCCAGAAAAATTGATTCTGTTTACGAAAATATATTTTCTTGCGGGACACATACAATTGTTACGCCTCCTGTTTTTATTGACCAAGTTGTTGATAAAATTGAGAATTATCTATGGAAATATACTCGATCAGAGAAACAATATGCAATCTTTGAAGTCTTACAAAATGTACTTCCTGGTAATAGTGAAACAGTTTCAAATGTACCAAACAGAATTACATTTCTATGCGATACTAAACGGTCTACAAAAAAAATGACCTATTTATCAAAAGATGTTGATGCTCTTCATTATGAAGATTCACCAAACATCAATAATGCTGTCTTTCACAGTTATGATCCTGATGAAAGCCCTTTAGATTTTCAGACCAGTATGTTTATGTATGCGCTTGGACGGGGACTGTGTAAAAAAGTTATCCAGATCGATCAAGTAAAAAAGTCAATCGACAACGCAGATTTTCCTTCTATGTATTGTATTACAGGTGTTGGAGAACTTTTTTCTAGCGGCAAGGGAAGATGGGAAATCTATTTGCTTCCAGATCAAATGTTTATGGTGAAGCGTGCAATGTTTTACAGCGAAAATAGAGCAAAACCTAAATTTGAATTAGAAACATTCGGAATTAAAAAAAATGGAGACTGTGTTTTTCCTGAAAAATCAATTATTCGAATTCCTTTGGGATCAGATGCTATTGAGCATCAATTTAAGTTTGATAATGCGGAATTTGAATTTAATTTATCTCTTTTTTATAAAACATATCAGGATATTGACTGGCAGTTACCAGAAGGATCTCTTAATATCAGTACAGCTTCTGGGAAGGAAAACATACAAGTAGTTGGGGATGAATCCAAATCACAATCTTACGAATTACAGCCTCGTCCTGTTCTTCATCGTTTTCTTTTTATTGGTCTCATCAATCTTATCGGAATTTCTCTAATTCTGTACCTTTACTTTCGTAACCGCCGAAAAAAATAAAATGAAACATCATCATTAAAGTGAGTACTGCTATGAATAAAACAATATTGATTGTCGCTTTGCTGTTACTTTGTATCGGTTTTGGTATATTTCTTGGTTCTTTTTTCAGTACAAAAAAAGAACGTGTTGTTCCGAATTTACCGCTAGATCGACGAACTGCCTGTGGACCATTCTGTTTGCGTATTGCGTCAAATTTGTACGGTATTCCATGCGACGAATCTTACGTATTATTTCTTTGTCCTCCCGATGCGAGCGGAACCCGACTCGGCGATCTTTCAAAGGCGGCAATCAAACTCGGCATGAAGGCAAATGTTACTAAATTAACGTGGAAACAACTTTTAAACATGCAAGAATTTTCCATTTTACATGTCAACGATAACCACTATGTACTGGCTAACCCAAATGAACAAAACAACGAAATGATTCGTATTTATGATCCCGATCTTGGCGCCAGATGGTACGATCAATTATCGCTTGAATCAATCTGGCGAGGAACTTCGCTCATACTTACAAAAGACTCTGATTTTCGATCTTCGTCATTCATTTCGACTCCTGTTTTTTGGATTGATCGCGGTGATTTAACTACAGAAAACGAAGCATTATACCATTTTCCGATACAAAATATATCAGGGAAAACAATCGAATTAAAAATTGGTTCTGTCAGTTGTCAATGTTCTTCAGCAACGCTTGAACGTAATAAACTTGAAAGCGGCGAAGAAACGATACTTACGGCTTCTGTAAAACTGGACAATAAGCGCGGCGGTTTTCGGGAACATGTTGTTCTTTTATCTCATTGTGGAGACGAAAAGAAAATGGATTCGTTCATTCTTGCCGGTACAGTAATTCGGCACGATATTCTTTCATCGAAACGGATATTCGTTGGCGCAACACATCGCGGCGGTACGTTTAGAGAAATACTTGCTATCAATGATCCGGGTAACGGACAACTTAAAAATGTTGAAACGGTCTTACAAAAATCTGTTTCATGGTTAAACTTAGATATTATAAGTGAAAAAGTAACGGAAATAAATTTGAAGAAAACTAAAAGATTGAATGTCAAACCGGGTGATTGGATTGTTACGTTATCGGCTGAAATACAGAAAGATGCGGTATTGCAAAGATTTAAACTTCCGCTTGCTGTCCAGACCAATCTTGCACCGCCGCTTGATTCACTGGAATTATCGCTTGAAGGAGAAATTATTCCGGGAATCAATATTGAACCGACAGCACTGATCTTTTCCGATCAATCACATAAACTGCCAAAAATTATACATGCTAAATCAATCATACCATCTTTACAATTGCCGGAACCTCAAGTTTATATTAAAGATCACATACCATTACGATGTAAAACAGAACGAGTCAATGATCAAGAATTTTTGATTGAAATTCAATTAAACGTTAACGGCAAATCACAAATAAAAGCATTTACCGATGATATTGTACTAAATTTCGGTAATGAGGGAACAATAAACGTTCCCGTAATTTATCAACCGTCCGCAGAAACATCGGTAAAAGTAGAGTGATGATATATTTTCGCATCTTCGCGAATAATACATGTTCGTCATTATCGTTCTGAGAGCAGGAAGGGTAAACATGAAGCCATGGTGAATGAGGAGGTAAAGGAACAAGCCAAACTACTTGGTCTGGAACGTAAATTAGTGTACGCTACGTTAATTTACACAGGGTTACGGAAAAGCGAACTCGCATCCATTACCGTTGGGCAGGTCTTTCTTGATGCGGAAATTCCCTATATCGTGCTTGCCGCTCAAGATGAGAAATCACGGAGGGGGGCGACATTGCCGTTACACCC
>JAIRLW010000287.1 GCA_031259095.1 Planctomycetaceae bacterium
AAATATTGTACAATATTTCGGCTCGAAAACTGATCGCCTTCTTGAAACTACAGAAACATTTGTTCGTAATATTTTAAATTAAAAAAATAAAAACCGAATTTTAAAGTGTAATGAGTATAAAACGAAAACCAAAAGAACGTCTATTGAATTGTTCCTCCGCCCAGCACAAGATCGCCGTCGTAAAAAACAACCGCCTGACCTTTGGCAACCGCTTTTTGCGGCGTATCAAATTCGATACGTAAATGATTCTGATCGGTTTGTTCGACGGTTGCCCAATCTTCTTGTTGACGATAACGAACCTTTGCTTTCACACGAATCGGCGAACTAATTTTTTCAAACGCAATCAGATTGATATTTTCGGCGTAAACCGTTTTGGTGTACAAATCGCCTTCGTCGCCGAGAATCACCGTGTTTTTCGTAACATCTTGCGAACAAACATAGTACGGCGCCGCACGCGCAAGACCAAGACCTTTTCGTTGTCCGACGGTGTAACGAATAATACCTTTGTGTTGACCGAGTATTGTTCCGTTTTTGTCCGTAAAATGACCCGGCGGACACATTTGTCCGGTTGAACGTTCGATAAACGCCGCGTAATCGCCATCGGGAACGAAACAAATATCCTGACTTTCCCGTTTTCGGGCATTGACAAAACCATGCGTTGTTGCAATAATTCGGACGTCCTGTTTCCGCAAGAAACCCAACGGAAATTTCGTACCGGAAAGATGTTGTTGCGTCATCGCGTATAAAACGTAACTCTGATCTTTCGTTTCGTCAATCGCTTTTTTGAGCAAATATCGTCCGCAAACGGTATCCCATTCGATTCGGGCATAATGACCGGTTGCCATGTAATCAAAACCGAGTTCTTTGGCACGAAGGAAAAATTTTTCAAATTTCATATAACGGTTACAATCAATACACGGATTCGGCGTACAACCGTTTTGATAAGCGTTAATAAACCGTTCAATAATTTGTTCCTTAAAATCATGAACGAAATTGAAAACGTGAAACGGAATATCCAGTTGATGAGCCACACTCCGCGCATCTTCGACGTCTTCCAACGAACAACAAGTTTTTGACCGAATGATGTTACACGCGGTTTCTTGATCGAATAATTTCATTGTTGCGCCGCGGCAATCGAATCCCTGCGATTTCATCAGGTAAGCGGCAACAGAACTATCCACTCCGCCGCTCATTGCAATTAAAATTTTTGTATTCATATTCATACAAACTGCACTTTGGTAGGAGGTGAGACATTGTTTCAAGAGGTAGGCGATGTTTCGCCAATGCAACCGTAGGTGAAAACCTTTTTGGCAAAAGGTTGTTTAGGCAGCACACGACAATAATTTGAAATAGTACGGACATTATAACAATCAAACTCATACAAAACACCGTCATTGTACAAACAACAATCTTAACCCTGAAAGGGCGACGGAGATTTTATTGTGTAAAACGGTTGATTATTTTTTGTGGAGTTTATGCGAACAACAGCGTTATCATCTTTTGCCGCCCTTTCAGGGCTATGTTGTTATTATTTGTTACACGCCCCGTTGGGGCGGGCTATAATCTAACAGCCCTTTCAGGGCGTAAGGAAAACACTATTTCATGTTATATGAATTGTTGCAAAACACAATATTCATCCTCATGAAGCATCTCTGATCAACTAGTTTTGCTCGCTGCCTTTACCTCCGCTTACCTCCCAAAAATTCCGAAACGATCAGAAAAATTTAACCGATTACTTTACCGGTAACAATAGATTTTGTGATTTTTTTTTCAAATCTTTCACAAATTATCGGGCAATTCTGGGAGTGGTGAAAATTGCGCGGTTTGGAGATGCGGAGTTGGAATCGGTTTTGGTTTCTTCGTCGTCAAACGCGGAATGGTTTAAGGTCGAAAGAGTCTCTGGAATCGGAGTATTCGACCAGTCTTCGCGCTGACCAAAACCAGACGAAACACTTTGAATCGTTTCGTTTTTCTTTTCCCGCAAAGGTCTTTCTTCCACAGAATGATGAAGCGTAAAAAATGGATCATAGTGAAATGTTTCATCAAATTCTTGTTTGAATTTGTTAGAACCAACCGCTAAAATCATGAAGTTGTCGGTTTGTTTTATTTGGTTGTTGACTTGTTTTGGAGCGAAGGGAGCATCGGTTAGAACCGGATACCTTTCTATTTCCGTTTCAGGATTGATGTGCGCGGCAATGTTCTGGTGATTTCGGCGGGCAATTCGCATTGCCACACGATCAACCACATCGCTGAAATCTTCCCGAACCGTTTCCCGAACATTTTTAACCTGAAATCCGGTTCTTTTAACCGATTCCGCATTGATTCCGGCAGATTCGGAAACGTAACCGACAAAAGAAACCGTTTGTTCAAAATTACTGTCTGCAATTTTGCCAAGCGTTGTAGCAAAAAGTTTGGCAAGGAAATCAACGCCAAGATGATCAATTCGGATAAATGAGTCCAAATCACAAACAATCACCGGTTCATTATTCGCGTCCCGCATAAAACGATTGCGAAGAATAAGAACCACTTCGCCATCGTAAGACCTGACCAAAAAAGGACATTTGTAAGAACCTTTCGCATAAACAATACAAATATCTTTCGTACGATAAACAACGTCGGCAACAGCAGTCGTTCCGGTTGTTTCTTTCATCAGAAATTGATCTTGATTCAATTCCTGAAGGGAAATTTGCGTAACTCCTAATTTTTCCCAGAATCCGACAACAAGGTCGGGATGTTCCAAGAGAAACTGGAACATTTCCGGATCGGCGCAGATTTTTTGTTGCGGCATTCGCCGAAACAAGGAATATTCCGAAACCACCGAACGGATTTTTGCCTGAACTTGTGGCGAAAAAGCATTCCAAGGAATTTTTTTTGTGGATTCCTGAATTTCCGGATCCAGATTGGGAACAGCGATTGATTTTCTCAAACGCGATTCTTTGTTTTCTTTTCTTGCTATGGTGGTTTTCTCCGATTTCTCTTGTCCGCAGACTGTCAAAATAGAAAAAAGAAAGAAAATAGAGAAAACAGCAGCTCCTGTCAGGGAGAAAAAATTTAACTTCTTTCTACAACAGAGCAGTTTATTCATTTTATGGCGTCCGACATAATTTGGCAGCGTTGATGTTTTTGTCATAAATCAATCACGCTCCAAGGTAAAGGGAACGTAAATATGGATAAAATGAAAAGAATAAATAAAATTACGATTTTTTGTCGATAAACAACTGTTTTTAATCATCGGCTAAGCGATTATATTCGGTCAAGATTTTTTCCGTGTTCGATTTTTTCCGATTTTTCCTCATGTTTGGTCTTGAATTTTTTTGGTTTTTTTGTCATTATTTGCAACGGGACATTTTGGATTTTTGGGGGTATGTCAAAAAATCAAGAGTAGGCGATGTTTCGCCGAAACATCGCCGGAACCCTGATTCAATCCGGCAATCGATATTTCCGTCCGTTTGGGCAACACCAATTGCCGTCCGAACACAGGGGCAAGTCGGCTATCGCCGACGCGGCCTTTTTGGCAAAAGGTCGCCTACTTGATATTGAACAAAAAACAACCCTTAAAAATCTGAAATAATCAGACCTACCCAATCCCAATCCCAATCCCAATCCCTATCCCTAACACTAATGATAAAAATAATTTTATTACCGTTTGATTTGTTGGGTCATGTTCTTTCCGCGTTGGGAATGTTCCTGTGGCGATTGATTGGCAAATTCCTTCTCTCCCCTTGGGGACTGATTGTTCCTTTGACTCTCCTTTTGACATTATTCCTTTTTTCGCAAATTACCCGAACAACAAAACAAATTGCGGAAAATTACGCGAAAGAGTTGGAATTTTGCGAGGAGTCGAAAATTCCGGTATTGGTGGGACAGCTCGTCCGGCTTGGCGAAAATGGGATTCCATCGCTCGTTCAAGGATTATGCTCGTCGCGCGAACCGGTTTTTATCTTTTGCCGTAACACCTTGCAAAATGAGATGGAACGCTGGGAACAGTTGCCGACCACTGAACGTCTCCGGTTGTATCGTTTGTTTTCTGCGGTGTTACTCGATAAAGCAACACAATTCGGAACAACTGCACAAACAGAAACAAGTTTATTGGCACGAAAAATATTACGGAATCTTGTTATTTCATCAAGCGGCGGGTTGCCGGATTCACGGTTGGTCACACGGAATTGTGAACAGTTTCTGGCGATCATCGAAACCGCACGGACAAAAACGGTTATTCCGAATCATTCCATTAATACAGTTAATTCCATTGATTCGGTTAATTCAAATAATACGGTTGCTTCGGTTAATTCGATTGATTCTGCGGAGCGTACGGTTCGATTTAATCGGGGCGGTTCGGACTCCGTTTTGATGACGGCTCAAGGAAAACCGTTTCAGCCGGATAGTTCAGATGATTTTCAACAGAAAACGAATATTGCCGAACAGGGCGACATGCTTGCGGTGAGTCGTTCTGAAAGACTGTACGCTTATCATCAATCGCCGTTGTTTCAAAAACAATTCGGAACCGCTTCGCAAAACATTGAAACAAAATTACGGTACGGTCAACCGGTTCCGGATCAAAAAATTCCAGACGGCAATGACGCAACAGAAATGTTAGCGTCGATGACGCCGTCGCGTTATTCCGTTTTGCCTTCGGTTTCGGCGAAATTGACGGAAGACTTGATTGTGGAACCGGAAGGGAAAATTGCACGAAATGTTCATTCACCGGAAACAACAATTCCCGAAACGAGGATTTCTAAAACAAAAAATTCCCAAACAGAAAATTTCCGCAATGATTTTGAAAAAACGGATTCAGTTCATCAATCAGAATTGGCGGTTGAATTTCCGGCGGAGTTGGACAATTTCCTTCCTTGGGAACTTCAGGAACTATCACTGGAAAAGATTTCGAAACTTTCTACAGTTCGTTTAATGCGGTTGTTACATCATCCTGATGCGCGTTATGTTTCCGAGTCGCGTAAAACGCTGATGGTGCGGGATGGATTTCAGGAGAGTCATTTGAAACTTGCTTACCGTTTATTCCATCCTGATTCGTTGGTTCGCATGGAGATTCTTTCCATGTTACCGAATACGCGCGGTATTCGTTCTGACGTTTGGCTTTCTGTTCTTTTGACGGATCCGGACAATGATATTCGTTATCGGGCGGCGTCGTTTATGGCGACGGCTGGCGATCCGGCAATGCAGCGGTTGGTGATTGACAAAGGCAAACGCGATTCCGATGCGCGAATTGTCCATTTAGCCGACCAACTTCTGGAACAACAACGCCATCGGATTCGGCGTTAATTTATAGAAATACAAATTTGATTTAAAGATTATCGTCCCTAAAATTTTGATTTCATTTTTTCTTGATATTCGTCGTGACCGCCTTGAGTTTTTGCCGGGTCTATTGGCGGAGCTAACGGGTCGTCTTTGTCGTTGATAATTTTTTGTTCCAATTTTAATCGCGGCGATAACGCGGTCAAGGTGATCGGTAACGATTGTCGGAAAATAATTTTGCGGCGGTTTTCAATGTTCTTGCCGGTAATGGTTGAACCGAACGGCTCCGGCTGCGACGGTTCCGGTAGCGACGATTTTTGCAACGTATTCCGAACCGTTCCAATCAGCAACGCCCGATCTGTTGAAAGCAATTCGCTCATATCCAACGATTTCTGGAACGTATTATAAAGTCCGGTCGATTCGTAACCGCCGAGAACTCCGTGTAATGATAAAACCCGAATAATGTAATCCAAATCAGCCGACTGCGGATTGTACATTGCCAAACGGCGAAGTGTGGTATCGTCGGTAATTTCTTTGGCGAGCAATAAATCACGGAGTTCGCGTCGCGGCGTTGTTTTACCGACAGAAATTTTTTGACCCGGTTCAATCGTTCCAATATCCTGCACCCAACGACCATACGCTAAAATACAATCATCCAACTTCGGAAACCACGAAGACCATTCAAGAAAACCAACCGGAATTCCCTCTTCGTCCGTCAATTGAGAAGTTGATCGGGACGGAAAAGAGAATGTTGAATCCAACGAATCAAGCACGTCATACGAATTGAACCAACTTTGCCCAAAAAAACTTTTCGTTGAACGAACCTGAATCGGAACATCCGTAATACTCGGCAAGGAATATTCTGTGATTTTATTACGAAATTCCTGAATGGAATTGGTTTGCCAAATAGTTGGACTCACCGTTTGAGGCGACATACCGCCAAGACCGGTTCCCGGTAAACCGTTCCATGAAAACAGCGTTAAACAAGACGGAATAACCGATTCCGTAACATTGTGCGGAACAATCGGCGCCGTTTTTAGTGAAAGCGAAAACTTCGCGTCGCTGGAACTATAAAGATGTCCCCAACTGCTGTATCGTAAATCACCGGTTTTGCCGTCAATATCAATAAGATCAAGTTCATTGAGAATTGCTTTATCCGGTCGTCCCGACGCGGCAAGATAATAGGTCAACGCACTGAACAACACAATCCAAAACGGAAACGTAATCCATGTCGCAACCGGTCGTTTCAGAATTTTGTGTACGAGAAACCAATCAAACAACCCGACCACAAGCCAATAAACCGTTAAAATAATTAGAATAATCGAAAACGGAATGATATGAACGTCGTCAAACCGGTCGAGCGCACTCCGAACTTGACCTGATATATCGTTGTAACCGAGTTGGATCATTGCCCCTGAAATAGAATTGGAAATTTGCGGCGGTTTTTCCCGATTCCACTGTAACATATTTTTCACCAACGCCACACGGTCGCGCCAATGTTGCAACGGTTTACCGCTTAAATCACCGCCGAAATAAATAATTGTTCCGAAACCGTGAGCGCAACGCAGGACCAACGGCAAATCGCCGTCCCGAACAAACGTAATACCGCGCGATTCCGTAAAACGCGGCATTTTTAGAAACGGTGCGTCGTTGGTTCCATTCATAAAAACGGAACGTTTACTACCGACAAAAAGTTCTAACGGCGTTCCTTGCCGAAGTTCGGTCATTTCGGAAAATTTGCCGGGCAAAAATTTTCGTAACGCGCTGTCTGGATTTCGGAGCAATGGTTCGGAATCACGACCGGCGCAGAAAAACAGTTTACCGCCAAGACGAACCCAATTGTCAACTGCTTTAATTTGAGGACTGTTTGCGTTGAGATTTTCGAATTGTTGAGGTTCTGTTGTTGTCAGGACAATCATTTCAACCGCTTCAAAACCAAACCATTGATCCGGCAATTCCGCAACCGAATTGACTTTAACAAGAATTGGTCGCCGATCTTCCCGAAGCGATAACTCTGCAACCGCTCCCTGTAATCCGACGTCTTCGTTGCCGACAATAAGATAAATCGGTCGTTCATTCAGAACCGGTTCACAAAACCGATCTTGTGAAGAATTGACAGTTTTCGATTTTAACGGATTACCGGAAGGACGAATCTGTTTTTGCACAAAAATACCATTCGGCGTTTCAATTTTAACCGTCAACATTCCGTCTTTCCGTCCTAATTTGGCGTAAACCAAAGTACGGTTTCCGTGAAACGGAATAGTGTGTTGGTAGGTAATGGGCGTGCCGTCGGAATCTGAACTGGAAATCGAAATGCTGACCGGTTGATCTTCTGTTCCCGACCATTCAACAATAATCGGCGTCCACAGACCGTTTTTGTAAAAACCTTCAATCCCAACCCGAACCGATTGAATTTCCAATGCCGACTCTGCAAAAAGCGGCAAAACAAACACACAACAAAATATTGTTATGATAAAAGATTTAATCTGATACATAAAATAGTGGAGAGTAAACAAACAAGGTATTAATTGATTCAGGGAACTCTTAAAAACTTCGACTGAAATCGACCAAAATCGATTTTAGTCGATATTCAGTCGATCAAAAAATGAATTTTTAGAAGTTGTCTTAATTGATTAAATTGATTAAATTGATTAAATCGATTAATAAGTGTTAATAAAATATCCGCACCAAACAAGATAACAAATTGCCCAAAGATTGACAAGACCAACCGGAAACAAAGTTAGGCAACTTTTGGCCTAATGGTAATTTCTCAAAATCTCTGGTAAAAAATTATTTATAACAGGTTTTTAGAAGTTCCCATTTAAAAATCATTTGCCCCCTAATGTCCCCTTAATCCCTTAGTCCCTATAAAAAGGACTTTAGGGACGATAGGGACTAAGGGGACAAACAAGCAACCTCTTTTTGGCAAACGATATTTTTAGAGATTCCCTACAGTTTTTTTCGTCCCCAAATGAACGTTGCAATTCCAAAGGTAAGCGGTTGTCTCTGAATATCGGTAACGCCGAGAAGTTGCAAACGCCGGACGAGTTGTTCCGGTTCATCAAACGCTAAAACACTCTCAGGAAGATAACCATAAGCGTTATCCTGATTTCGTGCCAGTAATTGACCAATATGCGGCAAAACGGAACGAAAATAAAATCGGTAGGCTGTTGAAAGAACCGGTTGTTGCGGCATTGAAAATTCCAGCACGGCGATGATTCCATCCGGTTTGCAAACGCGGAACATTTCACGCAATCCTTGCTCGGTGTTGCCGACATTACGAAGTCCAAACGCAGAGGCAACAATCGCAAAACGGTCTGATTCAAACGGCAAACTTAACGCATCGCCAACCGTCAACTGAATCGGAACACCGTTATTTTGATACATTTTGATTTTTCTCAGACCAATATTAACCATTTCCGATGAAAAATCGATACCGTAAAATTCGCCGTTCTTTGTTTGTTTCAAAAATTCAAGCGTCAGATCGCCGGTTCCGCAACAGACGTCAAGAATCGGACTTGGCGGAATTTTTTCATTTAATAATTGTTTCACCGCAAGGCGCCGCCAACGCCGGTCAATTCCAAGCGAAAAAAAATGATTCAGAAAATCGTACCGCGGCGCAATACTATCAAACATCCGGCGAATTTTTTCCGGTGATTTATCGGGTTGCGGTTTTGGGAGCGTCATAAAGTTTTTGGAACAAAAGTTGATACTTGTTACAAACTACGTTATCAACGGTAGAAAAACAAAAGTATTATGTATTATAACGGTCAAAAGGATTATTATAATACTAATCAATAGATGTTTCCAGCGTTCAGAGACCAGCGTGTGCAAAATGGATAAAATTTTCGAGTTATTTCAGAATTGTTTGACACGGAATGGGGGCATTATCTATTTTATTAACCTTCAGAATACTGAGCGAGAAGTCCGCAGATTACGCAGATTTTCGTAAATTGTTATTTTTACTACGAAAAACACGAATGTTCACGAAAGGTTTTAAAAAATAAAAAATAAAAAATAAAAATATCATTTTCGTGTCCTTTCGCGTATTTCGTAGTTATACCGCAGTCACTTTAAAAAATAGATATTGACAAGATTTGACGGTTATTTTATACTGATGATCACGAGGTCAACTTATGAACGCCTATCACTTATCATCCGCCGAGATCGCAGGACTGAAACTCCTGCATAAAACGTTTATCAACTATTATCGCTGGTTGCGTTTCCGGTCTGGAAAAGACGCGGTTTTTCTCTTTGGCGATGCAACTCATCCGACTCATCATAG
>JAIRLW010000170.1 GCA_031259095.1 Planctomycetaceae bacterium
TCAGGGCTTCGGTTAGTGATGGTACTTGAACCTACCCCGTTGGGGTAGGCTATAATCCTATTGCCCTTTCAGGGCAAATACTTTTTTAACCTCAAACAATAATTCCGCTGATATATTACAATTTTAGTAATCTATCAGTGGACTATTTTATTTTTTAACGATTCCGTAGTTTTTCCTTCATATTCTGTGTGTTTTGCGTTATTCAGCATATTCTGCGTTTAAATGGAACGCAGAATACGCAACATTTCGCGGAAAATGCAGAAAATGCAAAAAAGAAGTAGTTGCAATGATTCCACTGATAGATTACCGATTTTATTTTAGCAATCCGACAAGAGTTTGCGCGATTCGCGGAAGCGGCACCAACGATTCGGCGCCGCCCTTTTCGTAGGCTTCTTTGGGCATTCCGAAAACAACACAGGTTGCTTCGTCTTGAGCAATACATCGTGCGCCGGCGTCGCGCATTGCTTTCATTCCGTTGGCTCCGTCCGCCCCCATACCGGTTAACATCGCGCCAATTGCTTTTTTTCCGGCATTTTTAGCGACAGAAAACATCATTTGTTCCACCGAAGGACGGTGACCGCAACATAGTGGAGCGTCAAAACATCGGACACACCAACCCATTCCTGAACGAACCACCTCCAACTGTTTACCGCCTTGCGCGATTAAAACTCGTCCGTCATAAATCAGATCGCCGTCAGCCGCTTCCTTGACAATAACTTGAGCAAGACCGTTGAGACGATCAGCAAACATTTTTGTGAATCCGGCGGGCATGTGTTGGACGACCACTGTTCCGATAAAATTTCTTGGGAATCCGCAAATGACTTCACGCAATGCTTCCGTTCCGCCGGTCGAGGCTCCAATAGCACAAATCCGCGTTGAAAGTATTTGTCCTGCCGTTTTGACTCCGGCAACTCCTCCAACTCCGCTGGTTGGTTCGTATTGTTTGTGTTTCCAATGAGAGACGTTGGCTGTGGAAGCGATTTTGATTTTTGTTTTCAACTCATCGATCATTTGATCGAGATATCCGTCTTTCGGTTTGGCGACAAAATCAACCGCTCCGGCTGCCATTGCTTCGAGTGTTGTTTTCTGTCCGCGTTCCGTCAAACTGCTCACCATGACCACCGGAATCGGGTATTGCGGCATCAATTTTCGGAGAAATTCGACGCCGTTCATTTTTGGCATTTCAACGTCCAACGTCAACACATCCGGGCGTAATTTGATAATCTCATCCCGCGCTTGATAAGGATCGGACGCTGTTCCGCAAACATTGATATTCGGATCTTTGGCTAAACCTTCCGAAAGAATACGACGAACCAACGGAGAATCATCAATAATCAAAACACGTACAATTCGAGTCATTATCAAACTCCACAAATAAAAACAGAAAAACTAAAAACAAACATTGTTATCATTTTATTTACCCCGCAAAAAATTACAAGAGGTTGGAAGAACCTGATCGTTTCGGAATTGAGGGAAAACGACAATACCCGCCAAAATGCGAAACCATCAGCAGTTTTTAACCGTAAAAAGTATGCTGCGAAAGGTATAAACCGTAAATTCCGTTTTTTTAGCGGAAAGATTTTTTTTCTTTGTCGAAAAAACAATTTTTGCTTTGGGTTGCCCGATTATTTTGACGTTCTTAATTAAATATTAAATATTGAGTATTGAGTATATTGAGCAGTATATTGAGTAAAATATTTTTTGACGAAAAGTACGGTCAAATCTTATCGATTACAAAATTTGTAAACGGATACTGAAAAACGATTAAAGGAATTGGTTATGAGCAATTTTTGGAAACAATATCGTGTTCTGATTGCGATATTTACAGTCTTTCTGACTCTCGGCATCGCTCCATTGGCAGTGATGAGATTTTTCCCGCCGGAACAATCTGAACAGTCTGAAACGGAGTTGCCCGCAGCAGAAAACACTGAAGTGTCAACAGAGGAAACCATTGCGGTGGAACCTGCTGTTGCAGAATCAACCTCACAACATCCGTTTAACCGTTTTCTCGAAACATCTCCTTCGGATGAAACAGAAGAGGCGGAAAATAAAGAAAATATTGCGGAAAATGCGGAAAATAATGTGGAAAATGCGGAAAAGGACACGACGGATCAATTTGTTTCCGCTCAACCGGCACGGTTGTTGGAATCGATACTCCAACCGGAAAAGATTTTTGAAACTCCCATAAATCCGGAAACGTTAATAACAACAACTCTGCCTGTTACGCCTGCCGCGAACATTGATACCAAGAATAACGATAATTCAACACCGGCTAAACCGGAACCAATTAAACCAGCGCCAGTCAAATCGGAACCAGTGAATAAAGAACCTGCCAAACCGCAACCGGTCAAAAAAGAGGAAACTTCCAAATCTAAACCGGAGCCGTCTAAACCGGAGCCGTCCAAACCGGAATCGCCTAAACCGGAATTAATAGTACCAATTCAACCAGAACCGCCCACGCCGCAACCAAAGAAGATTGAAACGACCAAAACCGCATCGGATTGGATTCCGTTTATTTATTTTTATCAACGTTCTCCTTCCGGTCATCAGAAACTGACTCTTTTTCCGCTTGCACCGAAATCGGCGCCGGTTGTTATTGAAACAAAACCAACCGCAACATTAGTTCCGGTGATTCCTGCAATTCCGGTCGTTCCGATTATTCCGGTGATTCAGATTCAACCGGTTTACTCGCCGATTTTCGTACCGATTATCTATTATCCGCCGTATCGATAAAAACCGATACGGTATCTTTAAAAATTAATTGTAATATATCAGTGGAATTTTTGTTTTTCAACTTTTTTGGATTATGAATTTTAAAACCAACCTTATTTACACCTAATTTTCTTAACGATTGTTTAAAACAACCTCAGCAGCAATGAATCCC
>JAIRLW010000173.1 GCA_031259095.1 Planctomycetaceae bacterium
GGGATTCATTGCTACTGAGGTTTTTTGGTAAATCGTTTTGTTAGGAAAAAATAAG
The DNA here is from genome assembly GCA_031259095.1 of Planctomycetaceae bacterium. Lineage (GTDB taxonomy): Bacteria > Planctomycetota > Planctomycetia > Pirellulales > Thermoguttaceae > WRKP01. The sequence goes on from JAIRLW010000173.1 coordinate 56, forward strand.
GTTGAAAATAAGGTTTGCGAAAACTGTTAGAAGACGTTTTGGAAAATTCCACTGATATATTACATAAATTGTAATAATTGATTCATTTTATCCGCGAATTTACACAAATTTACACGAAAAAAATCGCGGATAAAAAGAGTTTAATAAGTTACAAAAATCATGCTGATATGTTGCGATATTGAGGGTTTATGTAAGTTCTCAATATACTTCATTTTAATACTTTAATATTTTCCCAAAAATACACAAAAACGTGTATTATCAATAGAAAAATAAAGTTTTCCATAAATAATTATTTCAAAAAATCTTTGTACAACAGGCTTGGTTGGATACCGGTATTGTTTTGATATTTTCCGTTTTTGTATTCGTCGTAGTCGCCTTGAATCGTGTGATAGTAAATCTGGCAAATTTCGACAAACGGGTAAATCCGAATCGGTTGAATACATTGAATCTCCAACGTCCAGAACCCCGAAAAACCAACATCGCCAAAGCCCGCCGTAACATGAACATACAACCCAAGTCGTCCCACCGACGAACGACCTTCAAGCATCGGTACATAATTCCGCGTTTGCGTGTACTCCACCGTCCGGCCAAGATATAACCGGTTCGGCTCAAGAACAATTCCGTCCGCCGGAATCATTAACGGTTCCGTTTGAGGACACGTCCGCATGTCCAACACCGAATCACGGTAAATCATCAATTCATTGTGCAACCGCAAATTGTAACTATTCGGATTGACCCGCTTCTTGTCAAACGGATCAATCAAAATATTACCATTCGCAATCTCTCGCAATATCTCTAAACCTGAAAGTATCATTGTTATTTATTGTGTTGATTGTTGTATTTAGTGTTATGTTTAGTAAATTCGTATATGTCTCTACACTAATTTTTTAGGGACAATTGGGACTTTAAGGACAAATGAGACAAATGATTTTTTATTTCGGCAACGTTTTATTGGATAACTTCATATTTAATATTTAATCACAAAAATCATAGTTCAGACATTGTCTGGTTCGTTATCAATATGATGAAAGAAATTTTTGACCGGAATATCATGTTTTTGGGCGAGTTCATAAAATTGTTTTTCGACCATCTTCCAATAGTTCCGGCTTCGGATATTCCGGCCAAACACTGGTTTTAATTCTTTATTGAACAGCGACACCGCATTGAGAACATCCGCAAGATTACCGCAACGCATATTCAACGTTTCACCGTTAACATATTCGACCATTCCTTCCAACGCCTCGAAAATTGCCGGCAAATCAGTGATTCCGGGCAAAATCGGACTGATAAACACATAAGTTCTAATTCCGGCGTCGCGTAATATTTTTAGCGCGGCGATACGTTGCCGGATTGGAGCCGACCGCGGTTCGAATCTCCGGCACGCCGTTTCATTCGTCATCGCAATGGAAAAACCAACCGAAATATGCTCCAACCGTTTTAATATATCCAAATCGCGGAGTACAAGATCGGATTTGGTCAAAATCGAAACGGCAAATTTGTTTTTGAGTAAATCGGGCGGCGAGTCGGCAATCTGTTCGAGAATGGAACGTGTCAATTTATATTGCCCTTCCACCGGTTGATAAGCATCCGTAACACTGGCAATAAACGCTCCGGTTCCCGGTTTGACTTTAGCAATATCTTTGCCGAATACCTCCAAACCATTGATTTTGGCGTCAACAAATTGTCCCCACGGTTCATCGTGATTGGTGAACCGCTTCATAAAACGGGCATAACAATAAACACAAGCGTGTTGGCAGCCGACATACGGGTTAATACTATAACCAAGTCCCGGCAACTTGCTGTGAGTCAGAATATGTTTCGTTTCAATTTCGCGTATTAGCATGAACTCGTTGAATTTTGATTATTTTAACTATTTTGATTATTTGTCCCATGAGTTCCTATCGTCCTTAATGTCCCAATAAAAAGGGACTTTAGAGACGATGGGACTAATAGAATAGGACAAATGATTTTTTCATAAAACGGGTGATTATTAACGAACTTTTAGAGAGTCCCGATCCTAGGCTTTAGCCAGCGGTGATTTCCACTGAAATAGTACGCCATTCCTAAATTTGATAAGACGCCGTTATGGTTTTATTGTTCCATTGCCGGTTCTACCCGAATTCCCTTGCCCCATAATTCTTCAAGGGCGTAATACTTTCGGGTTTCCGGTTCAAATAAATGAACAATAAGATCGCCGTAATCAATGACAATCCAACGTCCTTCGGTATGACCGGAAACCGACAAACATTCATCGCCCATTTCTCCGGCGAGTTTTTTTTGGATTTCATCGCCAATGGCGTAAAGTTGCCGTCGGCTGGAACCGGAAACAATCAGGAAATAATCAAACGATTTCGTCAATTCCCGAACATCAAGAATCAAAATATCATGTCCCCGATTTTCTTCCGCAACTTTCGCAGCAGCAAGAACCCGCTCAAGTACAGGCGGTATTTTTCGTAGATTTGTTTTTTCAGATTTAGGCATGGTTATTTTTAGGTAGGGAGAGACCAATCAAAGAGACCTCTTGGTGGTTTGTCGCACAAGATATTCAATGTTTCTAATTATTTTACATTTGGGCAGCAACACGACGTTTCGCCGAAACGTCGTGTTGCCGGTTTCTCATATTGTTTCGTATTATCCGTTATGGCGAGGGATTTGTCCAGAGGTTGAATGGCAACCACGAAATTCACGAATGGTCGCGAAAATGGTCATTATTCAGTAGTGTCATGAATGTTTCTTTTTCTGTCCCGTTTTTTCTGTCCCGTTAGAGACAAGTAGTTTCTGAATAGAAATGTTTTCGGGAATGTCGGAAAGTTTTCCTAGCGTTCATAGGCTGGTAGGCGATGTTTCGCCTGAAACATTGTGTCGGTGATATCGGCGATAGCCGCGCGACCGTAGGTGAAAACCGTAGGTAAAAACCTTTTGGCAAGAAGTCGCCTACCGCTGAATAATTACTTTATTTTATTGTTCGGTTCTATTGTGATGTTTTTTCTCTTTGGATCCATGAACAGTACAGTAGGAGAAAGGGACGCCGAATCGGCAAGCGTTGGTTTGGGTTCCGCCTGAACCGAAATCGGTTCGGTACGACTACTCGGTTTAACGGTCTGATTGGAATTTGCGGAATGTCCGTTAGACTTGGAAGAATCATGAATCGGAAGTACGAAAAACAAATTCTTCAAACCCGGCGTTAAGGGAACCACCGGCGCAGTGTCCGGCGCGAAAATCGAAAAAAGGGAATGGTAGGAAATCAATTGCCGGTTCTCGTCGGGAAAAGAAACCGTCATCCTCCCAAGTCCAGAAGCATCTGGAACAGTGTGCATGAGGGCGTTATGCCATAATTCGTCCGGTCGGAAAATCACTCCGTCCGGCTGTAACCGAAAATGAACCGCACACGCCGTAAACGGAATCATTACTCGCGGCGAATCTAAAATATCAGACGGTTGAACGGTTAAACGAAAACGTTCAATAAATCGTTGGAATAACGTTTTGTCGATAGAACCGTCAACGAGCTGAAAACAGCCTTCCGCCGTAAAAATATTCGTACCAAAGGATGCATGATCGATCTGTAAATCCCGCATCATGCCCGAAATAGCAAACGGCGTGTACTCGCCCGCAAGCGGCGCAATATCCACGTCTTTAAAAGAAACATTATTTAATCGGAGCGTCGTCGGAATTTCCGAATAGTTTGGATCACCGGTTTTTTCCAGGGAAAATTCACCGCTAAACCGGATTCCGTTACCAAAATTCTGGAACGCCGGACAAAAGACCGCCGCCAGCTCACACGGAAGCGGAATCTTACCAGTCCGTAACGTTATCTCAACGCCGTTGGTGCGAAGCGGCTGAACAACTTCAAACCGTTGCGTTTCCAATTCGGAAAATTCGGGAACCTGAAATTCCCAACCGGATCGGACGTCATTTTTCGTCCGATAAAGATTGCCGCGAACAAACCGAAATCTGTCCGGTTTTTCGTCCGGTCTTTGTTTACTGTACACGCTGAAAACTCCAACATTTTCAAAAACAAACTGAACCGGAGTCTCCGACAAAAAATGGAAACGCGCCAGAATTTTTTCAAGCGCATCACGAACCGCAACCGTCGATGCGGAATCATGGTCAAGCGTCAGAACAGAATCCGATACAAAAATCTGTTGGAATCCATTCGGGCGAATCCGTGTGATAAACGGAAAGGTCGGATGATCCGAATGAGCAGAAAGATCAATACCCGGAAAAAATTTATCGTAATTTTCCGAAACAATATATTGCCAATCAATTTCCGGCGCAAAAAAGATTGTTTTTGCGGAAAAGGAATCAAG
>JAIRLW010000179.1 GCA_031259095.1 Planctomycetaceae bacterium
TTCGGCTTGCGCCCTTTCAGGGCTTTATTTTCAAGGGAAATCATACGTAGGGCGATTGCCCTACGCTAATGCTGATTGCCCTTTCAGGGCGAAATATTGTACAATATTTCGGCTCGAAAGCTGAGCGTCTTTACTTGAAACTACAGAAACATTTGTTCGTAATATTTTAAATTAAAAAAATAAAAACCGAATTTTAAAGTGTAATGAGTATATATTACGAAACAATCAGGAATTTTCAATCATGAATTGGAACTACGAAAGACATGAATTTTCACGAAAACGATTGTTCTAAAAATCTTTTCGTGAAAATTCGTGATTTTCATGGTAAAAATAAAGATTAGCGTGTGTGGACGCTAATATCGTTGTTCTTTTGCGAAATTAGTGGTAACACACCCTAGTGTCCCTTTCGTCCCTATCGTCCCTAAATGTCTCTAAATGTTCCTAAAGTAAACAATGAGATAAGAATCCTTCAATAAAAAAACTCGATGTTTTGATTGAGATTAGAGTTGTGCGGTGGTTAATGATTCGTTGACTTGGTGGAGACCGCATTCTGTTTTGAGTTGTCCCGACCAACGACCGGCGCGTTCGTCCTCATCCGGTAATGTCGGACGTGTACACGGCGCACAACCAATACTTTTGTAACCGCGATCATAAAGAATATTGTATGGAATAGATTCCGTAATAATTTTGTTCCAAACATCTTTGTTCGTCCATAAAGCAAGCGGCGCAATCTTGACAAGACCGAAACGCGAATCCCAACCAACCACCGGCGTGTTGATGCGGGTTGGTCCCTGATCACGGCGAATACCGGAAATCCATGCGTCATACTCCGGTGCAATCAATTCCAAAACACTAATCTTTCGATCATAACAACAACGATCCGAATCAATCCGGTATAACGCACCGCCATGCATCGTCTCATATTCCTCTATAGAAAATTTAGGAGAACGCCGAACAATTTCAATACCGTATCGTTTACTAATACGTTCCAAAAGTTCCAGCGTTTCAGGAAATTGATAACCGGTATCAAGATTAAAAACAGGAATTTTCGTTTCAATACGGGCAAGAATCGAAAGAATCACACAACCGCTGCTGCCAAGCGCCGTTCCCATCGTCAACTTCGGCGCATAAGCCGCAACCGCCCAACGAATAATTGTTTCAGGATCACTGCCTTCGAGTTTTTCGTTCCAATAACGAATTGATTCCGTTTGTTCAGGTGTTGCCTGTTTCGGTTGAAATGTTACGCTCATAGTTCGATCTCAAACAATAAACTCTATCCTTGTTCAAATACTGTAATCTTCTTCAAAAACAACGGTTTTTTTAGGAACAACAAACACCGTGTCGGTAACTCCAAACTGATATTGCAAGTATTTTTCGTGCGACATTTCAACGAAAATTTCTTTGTTGTTTCGGTTTGTCAGTTCAATTTTCGCAATCGAACCGGCTAATTGAACACGGCGGACTGTTGCAGGAAATCCGGCTCCGTCAGGATCATTCGGTAAAAGTTCAATTTCGTGCGGACGTACAAAAAATTGCGTCTGCTTGCCTTCCAACGGCGTATCAAAAATAACTTGACCGGAAACTACTCGTCCATGAAACAAATTGACGCTGCCCAAAAAATCCATCACAAACGCATTTTTCGGATGATGAAAAACATCCGCCGGCGTTCCGTCTTGTTCGATTTGCCCCTGATTCATCACAATCACCCGATCCGCCAACTCCAACGCTTCTTCCTGATCATGCGTTACAAAAACGCTCGTCAATTTAATTTCGTCATGCAAACGCCGCAGCCAACGCCGGAGATTTTGCCGAACTCTCGCATCCAATGCGCCGAACGGTTCGTCGAGTAACAAAAATTTCGGTTCAATCGCCAACGCCCGCGCCAACGCAACTCGTTGACGTTGACCGCCGGAAAGTTGATCAGGATAACGGTTTTCCAAACCATCAAGCTGTATCAAATGAATCAACTCCAAAACCCGATTACGAATTTCCGTGCGGGAAAGACGATTGCTGCCGCGCCGAACACGAAGACCAAATGCAATGTTGTCAAAAACCTTCAAATGACGGAATAAAGCGTAATGTTGAAACACAAATCCTACTTTTCGTTCAGCAACCCGATTCCCGACAACACTTTTATCTTGAAACAAAATATCGGCGTTCTGATTCGGTTCAAATTCTTCAAGACCGGCAATAATCCGTAACAATGTTGTCTTGCCGGAACCGGAAGGACCAAGCAATGCAACCAGTTCGCCATCGGGAATTTTTAAACTCACATTGTTCAACGCCGTGAACTTGCCGAACCGTTTTGTGATGTTTTTGACTTCAATACTCATGTCAGTGATTATAAGGATAAATTAGGATAAATGATTATTCTGTTGTAATAGATAAGCGGAATTTTTGTTTTTTACCTTAGCCCCGATAGGGGCGTTAGGATTATAGCCCGCCCCAACGGGGCGGGTTTAAGTTTTCCTCCCAACTTAATGCCCTGAAAGGGCAACGGGAATAGGATTAAATGACGAACCGTTTAAAATTTCCTATCGCCCTTTCATGGCTGCTATTGTTGTTACCTAAAAAATTCCGCTGATATATTACGGCAAATGATTCTTTTGTTTCATTTTTATCAATGATTTTTATTTGTATAATGATTTTTGGTTGTATTATGAATTATCTATCATTCTTTCGCGTTTCACTTTCCATTCGACGATAGTTTTGGCAATCAGTGTTACAAGAGCGAGAGCGGCGAGTAAGGTTGCAATGGAAAATGCCCCGACAGCATCGTAACCGTTGTGAAGTGTTTCAATATAAAGCGGCATCGTATTTGTTTCACCGCGAATATGTCCCGACACAACACTAACCGCTCCAAACTCGCCCATCGCACGGGCATTGCAAAGAATCACTCCATAAAGCAATCCCCATTTAATGTTCGGTAACGTTATCTTCCAAAAAATATCCCAACCGTTTGCACCAAGCGATACGGCGGCTTCCTCTTCCGATGTTCCTTGTTCCTGCATCAACGGAATCAATTCCCGTGCAACAAACGGAAACGTAACAAAAACAGTTGCCAGTACAATTCCCGGAACCGCAAAAATAATTTTAATGTTATGGTCAATCAACCAACCGCCTAATGCTGTTTGTCTGCCGAAGGCGAGAACAAAAATTAAACCGGCAATCACCGGCGACACCGCAAACGGTAAATCAATGAGTGTTATCAATATGTTTTTGCCCCAAAATTCAAACTTGGCAATACACCACGCCGCCACAACTCCAAATACAACATTCATAGGAACCGCAATTGCTGCGGTGAGAAGTGTTAGCCGGATTGATGACCACGCATAAGGGTCTTTGAAACTGGCACAATAACTCTCCACCCCTTTTCGAAACGCTTCCATAAAAACCGCCGCCAACGGCAACACAAGGAACAATGTCAGGAAGGACAGGCTAATAATGATAAATATCACCGGAATAATCCGGTCTTTCCAGTTTATTGAAATATTTTTCATGGTTTTGCGGTTTAGGATGTGTGGTTTGGGACACGAGCGGATTTTTGAAACTTGAGGATTGTAATTCGTCTGCGGCGCAAATCACAACATTCCAAATCTCAAATTCCCAATCATCAATCATCAATCGTCAATCATCAATTAGCCATTAGCCATTCGTCTGGCGTACCATTGGGACAGGTTAATAAAAAACATGAGAACAAACGACGCAACAAGCATCACAACAGCAATCGCCGTGGCTCCAACATAATCGTACTGTTCTAATTTCATTACAATTAACAAGGGCGTGATTTCCGTTTTCATCGGCAGGTTGCCGGAAATAAAAACAACGGAACCGTATTCGCCAAGCGCTCTTGCAAACGCCAACGTAAAACCGGTCATCAACGCCGGAAGCACCGACGGCACAATAACGTACCAAAAAGTTTGGAATTTTGTTGCGCCGAGCGAGGCGGCGGCTTCTTCGACTTCCTTGTCAAGGTCTTCCAAAGTCGGCTGCAATGTCCGTACAACAAAAGGAAGACCAATAAATATCAATGCAACCAATACTCCAAGCGGTGCGTAGGCGATTTTAATTCCAAACGGAGCCAAGACGCCGCCCACCCAACCGTTTTTGGCACAAATTGCCGTCAACGCAATTCCTGAAACAGCCGTCGGTAACGCAAACGGCATGTCCACGATGGCGTCCATGAACCGTTTGCCCGGAAATTTATATCGAACCAATGTCCATGCAACAATAAAACCAAACACAGCATTGATCAAAGCGGCAAGAAATGATGCGCCGAAAGACAGTCTATAGGAAAGCATGACCTGTTTCGATGTAACCGCTTTAATAAACTCCCCAAAACTCATTGATGTTGTATTCAACACGAGCAGCGAAAGCGGCAACAACACGATCAAGCCAAGATAAGCCAACGTGATACCGAATGTCAGACCAAATCCCGGTAAAACACTGTGTTTTTTCATTACAGTAATCTTTTTTGTTTGACGTTGTTGTTACAGTTTCGGCGGCAGGGAAATGTGAAAGTCCGGTAATTAATTACATAATAAAAGTAAAGTCTTACCGAACTTTCACGGACGATGGATCACAAGTTATTTTGTTGAAAACCGGTCGTAAACTCCGCCGTCTTCAAAATGTTCTTTTTGGGCTTTTTGCCAGCCGCCAAACACTTCGTCAATCGTGAACAATTCCACTTTGATAAAATTCTTTGAATATTTTTCCAAAATTTCCTTGTCGCGCGGTCGATAAAAATGTTTCGCAACAATTTCCTGACCTTCTTTACTGTACAGATATTTTAGATACGCTTCGGCAATTTTGCGTGTTCCGCGTTTGTCCACCACTTTGTCAATAATGGTTACAGGCGGTTCCGCCAAAATACTAATCGGCGGAACAACAATATCGAATTTATCCGCACCGTATTCTCTGATGGCAAGAACCGCTTCATTTTCCCAACCGAGAAGAACATCGCCGATTTCCCGCTGCACAAAAGCCAACGTCGAACCGCGTGCACCGGAATCAAGCGATTCAACATGTTTATACACTTCAATCGTGTAAGCCAACGCTTTTTTCTGAGCCGCTTCAACTTCTTTGGCAAATTGGGGATCATGAAGTTTTTTCAGATCGCCCAGTTCTTTTTTCAAAATGTAACCCCAACCGGCAAGATAACTCCAACGGGCAACTCCCGACGTTTTCGGATTCGCGGCAACCAAGCCGACTCCCGGTTTAATCAAATCATCCCATGTCTTAATATTTTTGGGATTTCCTTTTCGTACCAAAAATACGACCGTCGAAGTATATGGCGTACTGTTGTCGGGCAACCGTTTTTGCCAGTCCGCCGGTAACAGTTTTGCCTTTTCCGCAATACTGTCAATGTCATAAGCCAACGCCAATGTAACAACATCAGCGTCAACACCGTCAATCACCGCCCGCGCCTGTTTACTGCTGCCGCCGTGCGTTGGTGTTACATTAACGGTGTCGCCGGTTAAGGCTTTGTAGTGGTCTTTGAACGCTTCGTTGAACTCTTTGTAAAGTTCCCGCGTCGGGTCGTAAGACACATTGATTAGTTTGTAATCAGCCGCGTAAAGCGTTGCGGAAAAAAACGCAAGCAATACGGCTAAAAACAATACGGCTAAATCTCTTTTCATCATTTTCTCCTTGAAATACTTTGTGGTTTTGTAAACGTTTGAGGTAAAATCCTCGACTGCCTAGTATAATGCAAAGTACATGCCAATCCAATATTTTTTTCCTTTTACCGACTCAAATGGTTCAACGGTTCTATGATTTTTTCAATATATTCTGCATGATATTCCGCATGTTAAAAAATATGATGATTCGTTTAAGTAAAAAAATTAGAGACGGCTTTATACCTGTTTATACCCGTTTATACCCGTGATATTTGGCGGAACTATGAAATATCACGGCGATTGACCGACGTCAGCCAGCATATTTGATAGTCCGACCCGTTCAATTGTTGCTCCGAAACGTTCTTTATCAAGACCGTGTGCGGCGTACCAATCAATGATTACTTTAATTATTGCAAGCAATTCTGTTTTACTTTTCAGAATAACCGGCAAACGATCACCCCAACGCGGTGTTTTTCCTGCCATTCCGCCGACAAAAACGGCAAAATTTTTACCAACACCCAACACGCCGAGATCATTTTCATGAGGTTTTGCACAACAATTCCGGCATCCGGTAACGGCAATTTTGAATTTATGCGGTAAATTTTTCCGTTTTCCGAATTTTTTGGCAATATCGTTGGCGAGCGTTTGCGTATCAATTCCGCCGAACTTGCAATAGGTTCCCGGACAGGCAACAATAGAACGAACACATTTTCCGCTTCGGGCTGGTTCTATCGGCAATTTCTCAACCGCTTTCCGCATTAACGGCAATTTTTCATAAGGAATATGCGGAATTTCAAAACCTTGCCGTGTTGTTAGGTGAACGGTTCCATTGCCGTAACGTTGGGCGATTGTTGCGGCGGCGCGCAATTTTTCCGGCGTCATCTGTCCGCCAATCACAAGAAATCGGGCGGTGAAATGTGTTTTTCCTTTTTCGGCGAAAATTGCGGATTCTTTAAGTTTGGCGATTTCCGAGTCGGTTATTTCCGGTAAGTTGGGTTTAGAAGGCATTGGGGGAAACGTTGTTAATAAATGTGGTTAAAATGTTTGTAAGGGTTTACGTTTAGAATAAGTCTCTACCGCAATTTTCATGCCCAATATGGGGAATATCTAAAAATACTTTTTTCCTAATTTGACTAAACGGTATTGATCTTGATCATTTGTCCCTTTAGTCCCTAATGTCCCTATCGTCTCTAATGCCCCTAAAAAGTAAAGCGGGACATTGGAGACGGTAGGGACATTAGGGACTAAAGGAACCATTGAAATCGACTGAAAATCTTCTCAACTACTAACGTTTTCTTTTTGCCGGACAACACGGTTTTGGGCGAACTGCCGGATTTCCGCCATCATTTCCGAACCGGCTTTGGCTTTTGGTTCCAACACCCAAGGAAGCCGAACCGTAAAATTGCTTCCAATCCCAAGTTGACTTTCGACCATAATTTCACCTTCAAGCATTTTACAAATTTCCTTGACAATCGAAAGACCAAGACCGCTGCCGGAATGTTCACGTTTCATTGCATCGCCTTCGGTCATTGTGCTTTTTCCCTGCCGGAATTTTTCAAAAATAATCAGTTGATCTTCTTCCGAAATCCCCACGCCGGTATCGGTAACCTTAATTTCCAACATATCACGGTTTCTTGGAATTTTGGCGGCGGCGCCAGCAATAGTCGCGGGAGTCATTGCCGCCGGCATGGGAACAGCCGGAAGTTGTTGGACAGTCAACCGGATACGTCCGCCTTCCGGTGTGAATTTGATTGCGTTGGAAAGGAGATTGTTCAAAATCTGCTGGATTCGCGATTCATCTTGTTTCATTGGCGGCAAATTCGGCTCGACTATTGTTTCCAAATCAATATTTTTCCGGTCAACAAGCGGTTTTGCCATATCCGCCTGAGCGGCAACAGTTGCGGCAATATTAAACGGCGACGTTTGAATTTCCATGCGTCCCGCTTCCATTTTTGCCATATCGAGAATATCGTTAATCATGGAAAGCAAAGAACGTCCCGAATGATTGATGTTTTCGACGTAACGTTTCTGCTTGTCGTTGAGAGTGGAAATGGAACCGAGTACATCGCTGAATCCCAAAATACTATTGAGCGGAGTACGAAGTTCATGAGACATTGTCGCCATAAAATCACTTTTAACACGGTTTGTTTCGTAAAGTTGAATGGTCAAGTGGGCGAGTTCATCGACTTTGCTTTCGAGTTCATTGTTGGCTTTGCGAAGCATTTCCTGCGAATTGAGCAGATGCCGGAGCATCCGGTTGAACGCTTCGGAAAGAACTTCAAATTCATCACCGGTTCGGATTTCCGCCCGTTTTGATAATTCACCGCGTGAAATGGATTCCGAAACATCCCGAAGACTTTTCAACGGCTTAATCACCACCAAACGAATCACAATCATGACCGCAACCATTACCAAAAATGCGGAAATAATTGCCGTTGCCAACATGTACGCCCAATAACGCTGCAACACTTGTTTAACCGAATACTCCGGGATTTCGACATGAATCACCCCCATTAATTCGCCTTGCGCAAAATCATGACAGACGGCGCATTCATTATCGCGGTTCATGCGGACTTCTTCAAAATAGTGATAAGTTCTTTTTTTGTCGAATTGAAATTCATAATGCGGCGCTTTTTCCGGTTTAAAGTCGGGGTCTGTTTGGTAGAAGGGGAATTTTTCCAAAATCGAAGCGTAAGTGTTCCAATCTTCTTCGGTTCGTTTTTTACGTTCTTCCTGCTCGACCACATCAAAATCGTTAAAATAAATCTCACGGAGTTTTTCGGGATTAGCGATGCAGGTTGCTTTCCAATCGCTGTTTTGAACTCGTTTCATAATCTCCTCCATTTTTTGCCGAAAATCCGAAGTGTTGGTATGTGTGGTTATGGGCAACAGAGGCGTGTCATTCGAGGATACGGAATTATTAGGCGGACTGTTGGCAAACGCTTCCCAATGAGCTTCCAGAAGATATTGTTCCGTCCACATGTTTGCCATGATCGGGTTCAGAGCCAAAACAATCTGCCGCGTTACTCTGTAATACAGCAAAAAACTAACGCCAAGAACAATTGAAAGGGAAATGAAGAAAAAAAGCATACACTTCATCTCCAAACTCGTTTCGATTAAAGTACGGTTCAACGGACGGGACATTTCAGCTAATTACAGAGTACAGATTGACGATTGCAAATTGGTAATTGTTTACGGACAACAAAATAACTTTGGTCGTAATATATCAGCGGATTTTTTTTCACATTAAACGTTAGTAACCATTGATTTGTTGTAATATATCAGTGGAATTTTCCAAAACGTCTTCTAACAGTTTTCGCAAACCTTATTTTCAACCTTATTTTTTCCTAACAAAACGATTTACCAAAAAACCTCAGTAGCAATGAATCCC
>JAIRLW010000450.1 GCA_031259095.1 Planctomycetaceae bacterium
TTCAGGGCTTCGGTTGGTGATGGTCATTGAACCTACCCCGTTGGGGTAGGCTATAATCCTATTGCCCCTTCAGGGCAAATACTTTTTTAACCTCAAACAATAATTCCACTGATATATTAATAAGTTTTTAGAAGTTCTCTTTAGTAAATTTTTTCTTCATTTTCTGTGTTTCTGTGTTCAAAGCCAAATTTTGAAGTACAATGAATAAAAATTTTTCTGATTATTTCTCAAATGATTACCCCAAAATTTCCGAAACAATATGAAAGTTTTATCTATTTTAACGACCAACCCGTGAACGCTAGAAAAAATTTTGAACGATGAACCAGGAAAATAAAACTAATAAAACGACAGAAATGGAACAATCTCTGCGAAAGACACTGTTCTATTATCGGCTTAGCGTCGGACTTGGAGTAACGATTCTTTTTCTTTTTCTTGTTACCGGCGGGATGGTTTTGTGGAAGCATTTCCATGAAACCCAATATATTCCTCCAACTCATACACAACTCGATCCTCATTCAACCACTTACTGGGTTGACCGAACTCTTGCTGATATTGCGTTGTTTCGAACCGTGGAAACAAAAGTCAGCAATTCGCAACAACTCTATCTGACCCTTATGAACACGTTGGATGACGCGCGAAAAATTTCTTCCAATTACGCCCGAATGATAGCAATTTCCGACATTGCCTTAACAATGGCAAAAAACGACATTGATATTAATATCGACAACATCATTCAAACATTAGGCGATACTCCTTTAGCCGCATCCATGCGCACACGGATCATTGCTTCGCAAAGTCTTATGTTTTTGAGACTGGCGAAACGTTCAGCGGCGCGGGTGGCGATTCAGGAATATGATCGGATTGTTATTGAAGCGGATTTGAAACTGAACACTTCGACCAATGAATTAGCGTTTTTGGGCATTATTACGGCGTTAGCCTGTTTAGAAGACGCCGCGAAACTGAGCGATATTTTTAACAAACAACTTGAGTTTTCGTTGCGTACCACGACGGAACAACGAATGCGCGCCTATCGTGTTATTGCCGGAGAACAAGCGCGAGTCGGAATGTCGGTTTTTGCGATGAACACTGCCCAAAAGATTAAAAATCCTGTTGAGCGTGTCCGTGCTTATCAACTCATTATCGCTCACACTGCCCGACCGCCGAAGATTACTCCGGTCGAACCGACCATATTTCTGCCGCCAATCGAAGGTCTTTGGAAACCGCTTCCAGAACCAACAGTAGCACGGCATATTATCAATGACGTTATCAAACAGATTACCGATTGCGAAGAAATCGAAGAACAACTTGATCTTTTGACAATGCTTTCCGAATCGAGAGTGATGTGTGATCCAGAGATTCATCAATTGTTTCGGGAAAATGTTGTCAAGCATGAATTGATTGATGAATTGGTAAAACGCACCGTTCTCCGGCGTCTCGACGATCCAAAATCCGAACTGATTCGGGCTTCTTTGAAATTACCGCCCAGAACGAAAAATTTACCGCAAAGTATGGATCCGGCGGCGGACGATTGGAATTCGCTGACCGGAATGCTTACCGTTGACTTCAATGAGATTGAACCAACGGTGATCAAAGGTATTATGAATCAGCAGAAAATCAATGCATGGCTTATGACTTCACAATGTTATCAGTTAAGCGGTCGTTATGCCGATGCGGTTCAGGTTCTTCGGAAAGCCGCCGCGATTGCCCGTGAACAAAAGCAATCGAATGAACGTATCCAGACACTTTTGAAAATCGGAGAACATTTATTGAGTGTCGGAAGTATTACGGAGGCTCATACTGTTCTCAAAGAGATTGGACTTCCTGCGATTCCACCGGTTTCGGCAATATCATCGCCGAAAGATCAAACTCAACCTGTTATTCTTTTTACGTCTGAACAACTTTCCTATTTAGCCCGATTGCACATTGTCGGACGTTTTTTTGACGATGCGTTACAAACAATCCGTTGTATTGAACCGCCGTCATCACAGGTTAATGATCTTGCGTTCCTTACGGTCGAACAAATACGGATCGGTCATTTTGACGAAGCCGCAAAGACAATTTCCGCAATCAATCATGATGTTGCCCAAACTAAAAAATTACAACATCTGTTGGCAATTGCGCAAGGCGGCGGCAAAGAACATTATGACGCGGTAAACATTCCCTTTCCGGGAAATCTACAAAATGATGAGGAATTACGCCGATGCTGTGAATTACTGATTCAACATGGTCTTTTCGGTGTTGCGGCTGCGACGGCGGAAAAAATCAGAAACACGGAATGGCAATCACAAAATCTGTCAAGACTTGTTCGTGAATATATGCTGCTCTTCAAGGCTTACGGAGAAGACAGCAACTGGCATCGTTCGGTGCGCGAATCACTTTTGAAAACCGCTCATGCTGCTACGGAAAAGATTGTTCATCCCATTTCACGTACAGAAGCGTTGGAAATGATACTTGCGGCGGTTTTGCCTTACGCTCACAAAGAAAATCGAAAAGATTTTTTACTTCGTGTATTCGACGAAGCCTTTAAGACGTCGCGTCGAATTAATGCGGCGGAAAACAAAGTGGAACTGATGAGCAGGTTGATTCTGAGCAAAATTGCGTTGGAGACCAATCAGGAGACCAATCAGGAAACCAATCAGGAAACCAATCAAAGACAACTAAACCGTTTTCCGTTGTTTAATCGGGAAACAAATCCGGCGGCGACCGAAGCGGTTGAACAATTGATTACGGAGACGGTTGCTGTGGTCAATGAGGTTGGCGATGTTCCCAAACGCGGCTATGCTTTGTCTTTTCTTGCCAAATCGCTTGGACAGGTTGGGCGTTTTCAGGGAGCGCGAACTTTTGTGAACAATGCCGAAGAAACCGCCAAAGAACTAACCGACAAACGTGAAGCAATTTCTATCCTTCTTTCCCTGATTCCAACGTTACAATCATTGGGCGATACCGAAAACGCCCAACGAATTTATAGTCTTTCTCTTTCGATTATTTCGGATTCCTTCCTTGCCATTCCGACCGTTTCAGAAACAACAATCTATGAATGGCGTCTTCGGGATTCGGAACTTGACCGAGTGATCCGTTCTCTGTTGGAGCAAAATTTTATTATTGAAGCCGTAACATTTTCAAATCGGATCAATGAACCGCAACTTCGTGATCGTTTGTTGAGGGCTGCCGCTTATATCTATATGGATCAGGGACATTTTGCTTTAGCGGAAAGTACCGTCCGAAAACTGGAACTTCCTAATTTTCGGACGAATGCTATTCGTGACGTTTTGTTTATGAAACGTCACGCAACCGATCATATCAGCAACGATCTTAATCAAAACGCCCACAACCCCCAAACCGAAACGGTAATAAAAGAACAATAAAAAATAAAATAACTGCCTTTTTCCGTGTGGTGTGAGATTGGCAGTAACTCATCACACTTTAAAATTCGTTTTTTAACCGCCACGTTTTATGAAAAATCATTTGTCTCTAATGTCCCTTTAGTCCCTAATGTCCCTCTAAAAAAGGACTTTAGGGACAATAGGGACAAATGATCAATTAATTAATAATTTCATATTTGTTTTTGGCAAATGATATTTTTAGAGATTCCCTACAAATGATTCGGAAAAGGCGATGTTTCGCCGAAATATCACGTCGGCTTTAAATTGCCCGAAAATTTTTTTAGGGACTTGCCAAAAAGTAAAAAACCGCTAAAATAAACACTCTTTATGATTCACTTTTTGAGGTGAAAGAATTGGAATAATTCGGAGGATATGCGAATGGTGAGCGGGCTGACTCGAAATCAGTTGCCGGAAAACCGGTTGAGGGTTCGAATCCCTTGTCCTCCGCTAGATTCTAAACTGTTTATAGAGACGCCCCAATTTAATTATGAGGGATTCTTTCAATTGTTTTGTTTTGTTCGGAAGAGATTCCTTATTTTTTCCCATTCTGTTTTGTTGATGGTAATCAGCAGGTAAACGGGAAAATATGTTACAACGCACAGAAAACCGACAAGCATGAGCCGCAAATAATTGGGCGCGAGCAGATGATGCGAAATGAGGTACGGAATAATGCAGGCAATTCCGGCGCAACCGAGATAAGAGAGAATTTGTAGAAAATAGGTAATGATTTTTTCTTTTCGGAGCAGGCAGACATAAACCGGAACAGCAATACCGCGTACTACGAACATGGAAAGAAAGATACAACCCGCAACATGTTCAACGCCATATCCCAGATACAAAAATGCGGCGGCGTCGATGATTGCCAGAGTATTGACGATCAAGCCGGCGTAGGCGATGAATGAATGTTTGGCAAGAGCGTAAAGATATTTTGTATTTGGAGATTGACACTGAGCAATCCATACGCCTAAGATGATCAAAACCAAACTAGGATACGCACTCAGATAAGAATAGATTCCTTTGTCGTTTTTTCCTCCCCAACACATGAGAAAATCTTGTCCCCAGACAATCAATCCAAAGGCACAAAATGTAGTGCAACATGTTGATATTTTGTAAGCCAGTTTCAATGTTTTGTCTGCTAACTCTTTATCTTGTTGAGTGTAGAGCAAGGTCAGCCATGACGTGAGCCAATTGCCCGTAATGATTTCAGTCACGTTAATTAGGTAGGACGATAATCCCATGGCAACTAAGGAGAAAAGCGCAACCGCTTCAAAATTGATTAGATTTGAAATGACCAAAATGCTTCCCAGATTAAGAATTTCACCAGAAACAAAAACCAGAAAAGTAAACATTCCATAACGAATCAGTTTGAACAGAATTTCTTTTCGAAAATAGGAAAGATTCAGAAAAAATTCGGGAAACGCAATATAAACAAGTTTCAGGAGAACCATTATATTCAGGACGGCAATAATCAGATTAGCGCAGGCTAAGGCAATTAAACGTCCTCCGGAGAAAAGAATCAAAAAAGTGGTTAACGCTCCAATAATTCGGAAAATAATCACCTGACTGCCGGTCAATTCCTGACGCATTGTTCCGTTGACAATTCCGATAAAGATATTCATTGGAAAGTTGATACAAAAAGTAAATCCGTTAATAATAATAACGATTACTAACAGTTGTCGATCTTCTAGCGTTGGATCCCGATAATAAATTCCGTAAGCAGTCGCAAGCAGTCCGAGAAATCCGATTGCGCCTAATAAGAGAAAAGCGAAAAAAGCAGTATTGGATAAGACGATACATTCTTCTTTATTTTTTTGAGAGTAGGCGACGGTGAAAAATCGTGAAACCGCCGCGGAAATTCCTAAATCCGCCAACGAGAATGCGCCCACTAAACCGGCAACAATAACATTAATAGCATATTCACGTTCACCGAGAGTTTTCAGAATATAAGGAGCCAAGATGAAACCAACGACAACGGCAATACCGAAATTTAAAACATTTAAACCGGCTCCTTTTAAGAGATTCGTGAGATGTTTCTGATTACTGTCCATGTTCTTTATTGATTCAGAATATTATTTTACTCGACTGAAATTGATTTTAGTCGATATTGGAAATTTCCTGATTTGTTGTTATTTTTCGGTATCCGCCGGTTGTACTTCAAGTAGTAACAATTTTTCTTCCGGTTTATCGTCTCTTTGTAAATAAAGCGAAAAAGGTATTGGCAAAAATTGTTCTTTTTCAAATTTATCAATAGTATCCATTTGGTTTTGGAGTTTTGTGAGCGTACTTTTTTTATCGTCATATTTATCCCTGTGCGATTGCCATTCCGGTAGTTTTTTCCTTATTTCGTCTTGATTTTCTTGAGGTTTTGGTTTCTCTTGAGGTGTTTTCTGGAATCGATCATTAGTATCAGAAATTATTTGATCAATCTTGCCTCCTCTTTTATTTGTCCATTTTCTAATTACTTTTTCTGCTTCTTCAACCTCCTGTTGTGCCGCTTTAATTTTGTTGTCAAGATTATTTCGATCAATTTTCAATTCAATGTTTACCTGTAAATTATCCTTATTTTCACTGGCGTTGACCAGTGATAACGTTCCATGATAGGGATTTTTGTCCTCATTTTTCCAATCAAGAAACGTTATTTTAAGCGGTTTTGTTAATACATTATTAGGTGTATTAGGTATATCGTTGGAAAAATTGCTGATTTCATATTTTTTGGGATTTGAACCGGACGATTTTAATTCTCCATTGTTGATTTCCAGAATAGATTTGTCTCGAACACTTAACCAAAAAGTTCCTTCACTTCTTGAATAATTTTTTTCTTTCCAGAGTTTAAAAGGTTGTCCCAATCGAGGAGTGTCGTTGTCCGTTTGTTTATATCGGACAGGTTCAAATAAATGAAACTTTACTGGAGCGTTTTCTCCTAATTTAATCTCAATATAAGCCAACAATAATCGATTGAATTGTCCTAAAGGTAAACCGGTTACAGCATTACCGATATTCTCCTGAATCCATTCAAAATAAAATCCCTTGTCTTTCGATAAAATCAATTGGGCAATGTTTTTGGGAGTTTTCTCTGCGGCAATTCCGCTCGCATTTTTATTTGTTTCAATGAAAGAAAACCTATAAAATATCTTTTTCGTTTCGGATTCGATTGTTGCTTGTTCTGTTGCTTGTTCCGCAACCAGTCGATATTGCGGCGAATCGTTAAATGAAATGTTCAAGTTCACAAAGGGATAATATTGAACGGAAATTAAATCCTTGTATTTCCAAAGATTTTCCGAATTGCCTAAAAAGGTACTATTTTCCGCTCTCGGCGGTAACGGTAATAATTGAGGCTTCCAATTATTTGCTAAACCATCAATTATCTTTTTCTGTTCTTTTTTTGTTTCAGTTTCTTTGCGTTCCTGTTCCGCTTTTTCGGCAACGGCTTTTGCTTCAGCGTCTTTGCGTTCTTGTTCCGCTTTTTCGGCAGCGGCTTTCGCTTCGGCGTCTTTGCGTTCTTGTTCCGCTTTTTCGGCTTCTTTACGTTC
>JAIRLW010000451.1 GCA_031259095.1 Planctomycetaceae bacterium
CAAATTGATTAATGGACGAAAATAATTAGGTGGGAGATCAGGACGGCAATGATCATCAACACAAGCATCCCGTAGTGCAAGTTCCTTTATTTGTTGAATGATTTTGTTTCCTTGAGAAACAAACTTGCATTTTTCATCAATATTGCTCGCTGAAATTGGACTCATCGCATTGGACTGTTTTCCCAAATCGACAAGCACGCCATAAATCTGCATTCCTTTTGTTGGGGCGATCTGAATCTGATATCAAGTGAACGATACCAGCCGCCAATAAAACAACGAATCCAGAAAGGAATAAAATGACAAATCGTTTACTCATAAATATACTATTCTTTATTCTTGTACAGGTCGAGCGCCGCCGCTGCCTCCAAATAACCAGACAGCGTTATCTGGCGACGGAATTAACGCATACTCAAAACCGGCAGCAGTAATACAATCACGAACAAGATAAAATTGATCGGCGGAATCTCCATAAACAATAATGGTAATATAAACATCCTTAGAACGATGAGGTTGGAGTATTGATTGAATATTCTTTTTCGATTGCTCTGTTTTGTCCACTTCAATTCCTTGATTCGGTTTCGGCGTCCCTACTTCATTACCGGAAGAATCAAAATCGTTACGATTGTTTATCTCATAAAGCCGATTGTAACGCATCATCAAACCCCAAGTTAACGTCTTATCGGAATCTCGTAATTTAGGCATAGACAATTCTTCTTTTCGGCTGTCGTTCTCAGGAACCTCTTTAATATTTTTTTCTTTTTGTACGATTTTTTGTTGTAAATCACTAATAGTTTGTTTTATTTCTGTAATGTTTTGTTCAAGAGCAGTTTCCGCGTTTTGTAATTCTTGTATTGATTTTTCGAGCGATTCTTCTTCTGTTTCGTATTGTTGAAAAAGAATTGTTGCTTCTTTAACTTTTTCTTCTAATATCGTCATTTGTTGATTTATTGCGAGATATTCATTGATGATTTCCGTTTTCATTGCAAGAGCATTTATTTTTGTTTCGTTTAATTTGTTATAACGATTGATAAGATTTTTTTCGTCGTCGGTTGTTGGTTCCGGTAATGTTTTACGAATCGTTTCCGCCAACAATGTTGCCGCGTCCAATTTTGATACAATATCATTATATATTTGTTGTAATTCTGTAATTTGTTCAGAGGAAACGTTTGGATTTAGCGGTTCGACGCGATTTTCTGTTTGACGAATTTGAACAGCAATAAGGATAGCAATAAATAAAATTCCGCCGAATGTGTTACAGACGGTATCCAAAAATAATTCAAAACTTGATTGAGCATTATAACGTCGTCGGCGCATTTTGTTCCCTATTCATTTTCATTGTTAATTGAAAATTCGGTTGTTTCACCAATGACTTGCAAACCGACGTCGAATCCTTTTAATTGTAAATCATTGAGAATTTCTTCATATCGGGCAAACCGGGAAGGACGGACAAAAAGAACAAAAAATTCGGTTTCTTTGTTACAATTTTTAAGCCACGTATTCAACTGGTTTCTTGTGGAAAAATATCTGTTTATAGAACCGTCGATAGAGATAACGTTAATTCCGTTTTGTCCATAAATCAAAATATAAGGCGTTTTGTCGGATGTTTTCTGTGTTGAAATAAGGAGTTGCGGAATATCTCTGGCAATGATTATTTTATCCAATTCCGTATTTTTTTCCCGTAATTCATTTTCTTTTGTTTGCAACTCTTTTTGTTGTTGAGTGAGTTCCTTATTTTTTTCTGTGAGTTGTTCCAATAATTCTCTTAACTGTTTAATTTGTTTTTCTTTTTCTTCAGCAAGTTTCAAAAATTGATTTTGTTTCAATTCTTCAAGATGTTGATTGGCTTTTTTAATTGATTGCCGGATTTCCTCAATTTCCGTATCGAGCCGTCCTGTTACAGATTGTAATGCGTCTATTTGATCTTGTGTCGGCGCCCAAATTTGTGATTCCTGTTTCTTTTTGTACATTTCCGCCGTTTCGTCCTGAATGTCGCGCAACGAAGATTTTAACGGCTCAATCAATTCCGTCAATTCTTGTACTGAAACAGTAGATGCGGGAACCGATTCGGCAAGCGACATTTGCATAATAAGTTTGAGAATCAACAATAACGTTATCAGAATGATAATGCCGACAACCGACATGATAATATCCTGAAACGAAAAAAGTGAAATCAGTGATTCGCTGGAACGCCGTCTCATGTTATAATCTCTCCTGTTCTTCGTTGCGGTGACTCGGCATTCGGAGATGCGCAACAATATGTTGACTGCAATATTCGGAACAGGCGATAAGAAGTTCCTCTTCGGATTTTTTCATTGCTGTTGCGAAAAGATGAAGAGCCAATGCAAGAACTAAAGCGACCAATGTCGTTTCAAATGCGGTTGCCAAACCGCCTGTTACGGATTGGAGCGATGTGGTGAGTGCGGCGGCGTCCGCGCCGCTGGCAAGGACTCTTCCGAATGCTCCAATCGCTTGTGAAAGTCCTTCGACGGTACCGATAAATCCCAACACCGGAATCGCCCACAAAAAACCGTTCAGTAACGAATAGGAAGTTTCAACCGATTCAATATCCTGATCATTATATGAACGTAAAATATCGCCGACGTCGGAAATCATACCAATATTTTTCAAATTGGAAAGCGTTCCGACAATCCGGTTGAACAGGAAAAAATATTTCGGCTGTTCCACCGCATCGTTAATGTTGCGCAAAACCTGATCAACCGTATTCGGCGAAAGAACAAAATCATGTTCACTTGGAATAATGATTATTTTAAGCGTCTGCCGTTGAAAACGAATTTTTGACCATTTAAACAACAGAACAAACAATGACCACGAAGCCAGTAACACCATAAAATACGGAGTCATTCCGCGTTGCGTAAACATATCGGAAAACCAGTGAGACGGCAAAAAATAAAGAACAACATAAAACAACACCGAACTAACTAACGCAAGTGTTGCGCAAAGTCCCGAATTCACCGCCGTAAAACGACCGCCGCGAAATCCGAATTTCTGTTCAATATCACTCCGCGACCAAGATAAACGTGATTCTTTTAACATGATTTTTAAATAAAGGTAATTTTTTGATAACAGAAAATAATTTAACGTCATTGTTTAAGCGGATTCGCCGCGGTTTTTATTTTGTTACGTTACAGTTTCATATTTATTTTTTCCGATAAAAATGATCAAATCGGTTTTGAGGTTGGGGCGATCTTTTAGACGGTGTGAATTGATGTATTTATCCTCTATCCCTTTTGAAAATCGTTTTTTTTGAAATGTAAAAACACCTTAAATTGCGGAGTTAAACGAAAATATAAACCGGTTTTTAAAAGGAAAACGGTATAAAAAAGTAATTGCCTTTTCGTGGCTAATATAAAAAATAAGTAATCTATCAGTGGAATTATTATTTTTTATATTAGCCCCGAAAAGGGCGTCAGGATTATAGCCTACCCCAACGGGGTAGGGTTAATTTTCCCCCGCCAACCCAACGCCCTGAAAGGGCAACAGGAAAATAATTAAATGACGAACCGTTTATAATCTTGATGCC
>JAIRLW010000458.1 GCA_031259095.1 Planctomycetaceae bacterium
CCTTTCAGGGCGGTCTTATTGGGGATTCCAACCCGCCGCGTTGCGGCGGGCTGGCTTATGTTGCCCTTTCAGGGCGAATATTTTTTTAACCTCAAACAAAAATTCCACTGATATATTACTCCATTTTATTATTACCAACCTTGTCCGAAAAGATGTAAGGCGGCATACGTTCTTGCCCGTTTTCGCCAACTCCTAACTGGAATCAAACATGTTAATAATTTTGCAATAAAAATACCAAGCCAATCAACAATCGACATAAACCATGCCGTTTTTCGAACCTTATCGGCAATTTCTTTTGGCGTTACCGGACCGAAAAGATGGGCGTAACGTTCCTGATTGTTACGGAGAAAAACCGGAAATGTTTCATCAAGTTCCACGCCGAGCAATCGGTGTGACGTAAATGCTTGTTGCATTCTTTTCGCAATGTTTTGAAGATTGGTAACTTCGTCAAGATTCCGTTCCTGATGAGAATATCCCTGAATTTTTTCCCTGATAGATTCTATACCGCCAAGATAAGAAAAATGCCAACCGCCGTTTTGAATACGGCGTGATTTATAGTATCGTATTTTTGTTACTGTTGTTCCCTGATTGAGTTTTTCCAGATTACAACGTCCATAATTTTGAACATGATCCAGACTGTTTTTGAAAAGAGAATAGGGCAACATTTTTGTACAAAAACGAGTCGGATGCCGAATATCAATATGATTTAGATAATAAATACATTGTAATAATTCAAATCCCATTATTTCCTGTTCGTGCTGATGTTCGAGAATTGTTTTCGGATTAGGAATCTCGTCGAGATCGGAAATCAAAATCATATCATCATCCTTACAATGATGCAAACACCGCGCAATACAGTTCCGCTGATGATTTTCGTACGTCCACGCTGTTTCAAATTCGGGGTAATCATCAACAACCAAATGAATTATTTTGGACGAAAAATCCGAAAAACGATCTTTGTTTGTTTCAAAATAAAGCGATTTAGGATGATTCGAAAAAGTTCGTGTTGCTTCGACGATGACAAAACGATCCACAACCTCATTCAAAATATTTAACCGGATTTCCAATAAATCAAGTTCGTTAAAAAAAGTAAAACAATCGTAAATCATGGATCGAAAATTAAAAAATGCGTACTATCTCAGTGGAATATTGGAACGCAAGCGTCCCGCCCGCATCAATTTATGGGCAAAAATGCAGACAGGACGCCCGCGTTCCTTTTATAACTCATTTTCGGCAGGTGTTTTTTGGAAGTTCCCTTTATTGAAAATCATACGAAATTTATTGCGGATCATACGCAATACCGTATCGGCTTTGCGCAGAGCAACAAGCACGGAATGTTCGGCGGCGGCAAGACGTGATCCTTGCAGCGCAGAGTAAAACACTTTGACACGGCGTTTCAATTTTTTATTTTGCGACAAATATTCCTGTTCGTCATGACCAAACTGCTCCTTCACCATGCGCAGATATTCCTTTCGCCGATATTTCGGTAAGATGGTGTAAACGGTACGAATATCTTCTAATTTTTGGTTTAAAAATAAACGTTTCCATTGGTCACGGTAATTGCCTGTTTCCCGCAACATTTTCCTGATAAGTTCATAAGTTGCCGGTAATCCCATTTCATATTTTTTGGATGGTTCACTTGAGGCTGATAAAGGATTGATTCGGAAATGGTACATGACTTTCGGTAACAATACCGATTGGGGGTTATGAATTAGTGCTTTCCATTGCATAAAAGTATCTTCGCAATATTGACCGGCAGGGCATCGAATATCGTTGTCCAGCAGGAAACAAGACCGCCACAATTTTGACCAAATCCAGCGATAATTTAATAATATTGAATAATCGTTTTCGGTGAGTGTATGTATGCCGAACACTTTCTCAATCTGACTTCCCCTGCGGCGTATGTTACACCAATGACGTCCGCGATCAACAAAAAAATAAGTCATATCCGCTTGTTCGGCATCCGCAACAGCAACCGTTTTTTCGCACAGATCGGGTTCAATGGTGTCATCGTTATCCGCGAAGAGCGTGTATTCACCTTTGATCCATGGATAAGCGGCATTTCGTGCGCCGGCAATTCCGGTGTTTTGTTGGTGAATAATCTTGAAACGATTGTCTTTGGCGGCGTATTCGTCCAAAATTTGCGGACTGCGGTCAGACGAACCGTCGTCCACACAAATAATCTGAATATCCGTCAATGTCTGATTCACAACAGAATCCAAACAAGCATGAAGATATTTTTCAGCGTTGTAAACAGGAATAATAACGGAAACTTTCGGCATGGGTGTTTTTCAGGTTTCGTGTTGACGTGCAACAAGTCTCGTTAAAGAATGGCGTAATAATAGAAAAATGCCGAAAACCAGTCAAGAGCAGTTTTTAACCATGAAAAGCGATACCTTTAGCAGTCATCATCGTGAGGATTTTTAATAATTTCGCGTTTTGGTTGTAATGATCAATTTTCCTCGTCCCGTTAGTGACCCAATGTTGGTAGAAAAAATGTAATAAAACAATATCTTCGTCCCGTAGGGACGTTATGTTGGCAACATTTGTATTAACGTCCGGTTTTCACCAACATCGCGTCCCTACGGGACGCCTGTTTTTAATTGTCATCGTTTTCTACCAACATGTTGTCCCTAACGGGACAAAAACACAAACATTCTTACCGTTTCAACAATTAAAACATGATAATAATGATTGCCGAAAGTACAGACGCCGTTTCGTAAGAACAACATCATCAAAAAAAATTAGTCGCTATTCTTGAAAACGCCAATATTTTTTACTATACTCTTTATTCTTGAAAATTTGATTAAGGATTAGGATGATTTATCCTTAATCTCCCTTTTGTTCCTCATGCCCCTATCCTGACAATTTTAATGAAACAAATTTCTATTCATGATTTTCTTTGGGAACCGTCGAAATTTTCGTCGAAAGCAATTTGTGTTGTTTTTGGCAATGATCCGTTTTGGAAATTCCATGCGGTTCGGACATTACGCGGTCAGGTGTTAGCGGATGAAGACGCGGAATTTTCATTGACACGGTTTGAAGGTGATTCGGTAAAATTTATCGACGTTCTCCGCGAAGTTACCACCCACGCTATGTTCGGCGGAGACCGGCGATTCGTTATTGTGGAAGACGCAGATTCATTTGTTACAAAATATCGGGCGGAACTGGAAGAATACGCCGAAAAACCGTCCCATCAGGCGGTTCTGCTTTTACTACTCCAATCGTTCCCGTCCAACACCCGACTTTTTAGCCGTGTTATAGAAACAGGTCTTGTTATCGAAGCAAGTTCGTTGCCGGAAAAAGAAATTCCAAAATGGATTGTCCGTTGGTCGAAACATCATCACAAAACAACCTGCGATCCCGACGCGGCGGAAATGATTTTTCAACGAGTTGGAGCGGAACACGGTTTGATTGATCAGGAACTTGCCAAACTTGCCCTGATGGTTGCCCCAAAAGAAAAAATCACAACAACCTTAGTTGAAAAAGCGGTTGGCTCATGGCGTTCGCAATCGACTTTTGAGATGTTGGATTTAGCCTTA
>JAIRLW010000466.1 GCA_031259095.1 Planctomycetaceae bacterium
CAAACCGCAAAAACCGCACAACAACAAAGCAAACAATCCTAATCGCTTCGTCTGCAACATGAAATTGACAACAGCGTAATTGTCTATTTAAAAATAATGCTGAAATGTTACTCTTTCAATTTTTAAATAGACCGTTCCGACAACCGCCTCTACATTTTATCGAAACAATTGATTAAAACTAAACCAATTTCCGTATCAACTTGATACTATTTTTAACATTAACTATTTTCAACACTAGGAGACAATGTTTATGATTAAACTATTTCCAACTTTACGATTGACCATTTTTGTTGCGTTGTTTTGTTGTTTCATGATTTTTCCGGTTCGTGCCGACGAAGGAATGTGGCTGTTTGACGTGCCGCCGACAACGCAAGTGAAGGAAAAATACGGTTTTGAACTAACACCGGAATGGCTTCAACATGTTCAACAATCGTCGATTCGTTTTGCGCGTCGCGGCAGTGCGTCGTTTGTTTCGTCGCAAGGACTGATTATGACGAACCACCATGTCGGAGCAAGAAACCTTCACGAACTCAGTACACCGGAAAATAATCTGCTCGAAAACGGTTTTTACGCCAAAACGTTTGATGATGAATTACCGTGCAACGGTCTTGAAATTCTTGTTCCGGTTTCATCGGAAGATGTTACGGAAAAAGTCAACGCCGCTGTTATGCCGGAAATGTCCGCCGAAGAAGCTCAGAAAGCCCGCAACGCTGTTATCGCAACAATTGAAAAAGAAGCATCCGATAACGTGTCCGGTCAAGGGAAACTTCGATATGAAGTTACAACATTGTATCAAGGCGGAGCGTATCGGCTTTACGGTTATAAAATTTATAATGATATTCGGCTCGTTTGGGCACCGGAACAAAATATTGCGGTATTCGGCGGCGATCCCGATAATTACGAATATCCGCGTTATTGTGTTGACTGTTCACTTTTCCGTGCTTATGAAAATGGTAAGCCGGCAAAAATTGAACACTTTTTGAAATGGTCAACCAGCGGAGTGAAAGACGGGGAACTTGTTTTTGTTTCCGGTTTTCCCGGCAGAACGGAACGGTCTTACACCCGCGAACATCTCGAATTTCAACGTGATGTTTATTTTCCGTGGCGGTTACAAAAACTTTATCGGCGTGAAGTGATTTATTCGGCGTTTGGAAACCGCAGTCTTGAAAACCAACGCCGTATTGCTGATGATCTTGGCGGTGTACAAAATTACCGCAAACGTGCAATCGGACAATTGCAAGGTCTTCGAACACCATCGTTATGGAAAAATCTGCCGCAAACAAAACCGGCAAAAGATTCACCTGAAGAAAAAATATTAAATGCTTGTCTTGCTGCCTTCAACGCACGATATCTTGCTTATGATCTTTTTGAGTTGGGCGAAGCATTTAATTGTCAAACATTCAAAATTGCCCGAATGTTGGTGCGTCTTGCTTATGAAACGGAAAAGCCTAATTCTGTGCGGTTAAAAGAATATCGCGACGGAAATCTTGAATCGCTTAAACAAGCACTTTTTGCCGATACACCGATTTATGAAGATGTCGAAATTCAGAAATTGACGGATTCATTAAACCATGTCCATGATGTGTATGGCGGTTCATGGAGTAATTGGGTTCCTGTTTTGGATTTTGATTTATCGCCGAAAGAATACGCAACAGAGCTCATTCTCCATTCTAAAGTCCGTGATATTGCGGAACGAAAACGGATTGCCGAAGGAGGAATTAAAGCGGTTAAATATTCGAGTGATCCGATGATTCAATTGGCGTTGCGTTTAGAGCCGATTGCGAAAAACTATCGTGAAGCCTACGAAAATGAAGTGGAAGCACCGATAACGGCGGCGTATGCGGAATTGGCGAAAAGGCGTTTTGAAAAATTGGGAACAAGCGTTTATCCCGACGCAACCTTTACACTTCGGCTTTCCTACGGTGCAGTGAAGGGTTACAAAGAAGACGACGGAACCGATGTTGCTCCGATTACAACAATTGCCGGAATGTTCGAGCGTGCGGAGAAACAAAAATTCAAAGAACCGTTTGACCCGCCGAAGAGTTGGAAAGACGGCAAGGAAAAACTTAATCCGAATACGGCGTTCAATTTGGTAACAACAAACGATATTATCGGCGGTAACAGCGGTAGTCCGTTGATTAACACGAAAGGTGAAGTTGTCGGTTTGGCATTTGACGGTAACATTTATTCGTTGTCAAACAATTTCATTTACACCGAAACGCAAAGCCGTTGTGTTTCCGTTCACGCCGATGTGATAGTCGAAGCGTTGCGGAAAATTTACGGTGCCGACCGTATTGCCGATGAACTCGGAAAATAAGTGTCAAATAAACTCATCACACTTGATAATTCGGTTTTATAAGAACAGAATTTTTGAGTCCTTTATTTAAAAATCCTGTAAATTCTGTTTATCCCGTCAAAAAATGAAAACCGAAATTTAAGGAATTTTATCGTATTGTACGATTAATTTTTACAAGTTACATTTTATCTATGATCAAGTTGGTGTATTTCGTTTTTGTGGAAATTACAGTTCACCAAAGGTTGTTAACGCTAAAAACGAGTTCAGGGAGTGTGATTGACCCCAATAATGTTGTTAAAGATATAAAGGATATACAATATCCTCTCCAAAAAGTAACAACAGATTATAAACCAATTTAGATTACAAAAAAACGTATTTTATAATATCCATTAACCATGAAAAATACTAAAAAAGAAAAAGTTAAATTGTCAGAAGAGTTTCATTCTCTTGTTAATACGATACGAGATTTGAAATGGGATGAAGTGGAGTTACAACTTCATTCTCCACAGATCAAGTGTCTAAATGAACGAGAATTATTTCTTGCTTTTTATACGACGGTATTAGTTGCTTGTCACAAAATTCCAGCAAGCAACCCTTTAATACCTTCATATATTTTATCTATTTTTGAAACTTTATTTGGTTTGGGGATTGATATAAATACAATTTCACCACAGGGTACTACTGCCTTAACCTATGCTTCAAAAAAATTCCAACCAGAACTAGTACGATATTTCATTGATAAAAAGGCTGATGTCAATATTTCAACTTGTTTTGGTTCACCAATCATTGAATTGTGTAAAGAGGCTTCAGGTTTAGTTCGTACAGGTGACTTCAGTAATGAAGAAATAGAATTACATCGACCACTAGTCATGCAAACGGCACGTATCTTGC
>JAIRLW010000479.1 GCA_031259095.1 Planctomycetaceae bacterium
CTCCAGATAGCCCCCCCCCCCTATCTTAACAGAAAACTTTTTAACCGCATCGGATTTTTTCGACAACACATTCTTCATTAACTTTTTCATAGTCAATCTCCTTAAATACTTAGTGTAAACGTCAAAAACTTAACATTGATTCAGAATATCACAACTCAATCCGTTTTTATCGTTGAAATATTCCGTTGATATCTCATCGGATAACTTCCTGAAATATCGTGTTCGAAAATAATACAGAGCAATCAGCGTGCCAATGTGAAAATAAAAAAGAAACAACAGAATAAATTCAATCGAAATTTCCTCAAGATTGAATTTTGTATCTCGTTGAAAAATAAAGGTTTACAGATTTTTTTCGTCCCTGAAAAATTTTTCAAAAAAACAGAAAAATAAAGAAAAACAGTTGCGGAATTTCAGTAATGAGAAACGCCAAACCATGATATTGGGTCGCTCAACTATCATATATGACGGAGAACAACCATATATGGTCGTGAAATATCACGGAGAACCTTTAAAAATTACAGAATTATTTGTCCCAATTTGTCCCTAAAATTGGAGAGATAGGGATGATAGAGACAAGGGGGACAGTAGGGACGGGATCGCGAAAACAATATTCCTAACCACAAATCACCAATTCCGAAACGATCAGAAAATTATTGAGACTCTTGAAAACAACGATATTCTTTACTATGATAGTTTTCTTCTGATCTCATTAGTAATAGTTGAAAGATCAGATTGCGTTAAAATCATCAATCTCGAATTATCAATCTTCAATCCAACATCTTCAATTACCTATGCGTCCTTCTTACGGTATTGCGATTACATTAGGTTTGATTACTTGCCTTTCCTCGTTCATGTTAGGGCTTGGGCAAAATGAATTGATTTTGCCAATGCTCATGTTTATTGCAGCGGTTGCCAGTTTTTATCTCACGGATTATCGGCGAATCATTCGTCTTGGAGACTGGACAGTCAATGTGTTGGTGTTGATTATTGTTTTCTGCACCTTCGGAGAAATAATCCGAAATTGGGGCGAAGACCTCGCATTTTCAATTGCCCGCGTTTTGGTTTTTGTCGAAATGGTTCTCCTCTTTCGTGAAAAAGCAACCCGATTTTGTTGGCAAATTTTACTCATCTCCCTACTTCAAGTTGTGGTCGCTACCGTTATGCAACAAAGTATTCTTTTTGCGTTTTTGCTGATTGTGTACGTCTTTATAGGACTTTGCGCGTTTGTCCTCATCTTTTTGCAAAAGGAAAATCAGTATTTTCGTTCTCATTCATTTGTCGGAACTTTTTTTGATACCTTGCGTGCGGAAATGGCCGCGCGTCAGGATCACGGTAAACTTGTTCGGATTGCTCTTATTACGTTAATCACGGGACCGTTGTCGATTGTTTTTTCGTTCTCCAATTCAAAAAACCATCAACCGTTGTCTGATTCCAAAGAAAACGAAGATCGGAAAACATCGCCGCGCGAAATTTTGCGTTCACTTTTTGCGGTGTTCCCGCCCGAACAGAACACCAACCGCAGCGGAATTTGGGAAACGATTAGCGAACCGGTTCCAGAACAGGAACGTCTCACCGTCAAACCGGACACGCCAAAGGAATTAGTTCCGGCGCCGGAATCGGTTTCGCGGTTTGCACGCCGGAAAAAAAACGCGGAGCGTCAACGTTTTCCACTTCTCGCGGAATCTTCCGGTTTTTCCGGCGGAACAATGAGTACCAACATTTTGGAAAACGGACGGCGTGAATTATTGCCCCATCTTCTTCGCGGAACACTTTTTGCATTATTGTTTGCGGTAATCATTTTTTGTCTCATTCCGCGTTTCGGACGAACCGAGTTTGGAGGTTTTACGTTCAAATTCAGACATGATCAATGGACAAAACCGTTTCGTCAACCGGTTGGAACGGTTGGTTTTCGTGATGAAATCCGGCTTGGTTCACTTGGAACGGTGTTGCCTTATCACCGTGAAGTCATGTCTGTCCGGTTCATGAAAATCACCGACCAACGGATTCCGGTAACCGACGCGGCGGAGTCGGAAATTCCTTATGATGAAATTGTCGGCGCAAGACTTTATTTTCGGGGAATTGCTCTGGATACTTACGCCGATGGAACGTGGAAACCGCGCAAAATCTCAAACAATTTTGTGAATCCATTACCGGAAAATTATTCAAATCGTTTGCACTATTTAAACCGCTTAAATCATACGGAACGCTCGGAACGTTCAAATAATTCGGACAATTTAGAGAACGTTGATAATTCCGGTAACAATTCTGAAAATGATTCCGAATCGGAAAACAATTCTGAGAATAATTCCAACGAATCTAATAATTCTTCTTTGCCGACTCCTGATTTTTCGTCATTTTACGTTCGAACTCCGGGCAGGGCAGTTCGTTCCGGTGAGACCCAATGGTTATTTTTTGAGGACAATTCTGATTTGGTCAGTTTACATCTTATGATTCAGCCGTTGGATTCGACCGTTTTTTTTGCTCCGTGGCCTTTCTTTTGCCGTCGTGAATCGGGAATGTCGCCGCTTCGGTCTTTTGGCGATCATGTTGAGGAACGTCGCCCTCATTCACGGGAAGTTCCGATGACAATTTATTCAACGGCATTCAAACATGGAACACAACTTTCAATTATTCCGTGTCAGGAACAGTTTGACCGTAACGATATTCTCCAGATTCCCGAACATGGGTTGGACTCCTTAAAATCTTTGGCAAAAAAATGGGACGCGGAATCGCGGCTTCCCAAAGAAAACATTATGGCACGGGCGATCTACATGGAACGTCAGTTTCTTGAATCGGATTATTTCAAATATAAATTAGGCGGAACGGTACGTGATTACAATCTTGATCCTCTTGAAGATTTTATTGTTAAGAATCCGACGGGACATTGTGAATATTTTGCCGGTGCGTTGGCGTTGATGCTTCGGAGTGTTGGGATTGGTTCGCGGGTTATTGTCGGATTTAAGACTCATGCAGTGTCATCGGGAATGCTGGTGATTCGTCAATCGGATGCTCATGCTTGGGTGGACGTTCATCTTCCGCCGGAGTCGATTTCGAGGCGTACAACCGGTTCTTATGCGGATTGGTGGACTTACGGCGGTTGGATGCGACTTGATCCGTCGCCAACCGCAGAACCGGCAACGTTAATAAAAACTGTTTCCTTTAGTCTAACAGACATCAACGAATGGATTCAAACGATGTGGGGTGAATTTGTTCTGAATATGAACACCGCCAAACAATCACAATGGATTTATCAACCGATTCGATCTGTGTTTCATTTTATTGTGTATCGGGTATTTAATCTTGAATTTTGGAAAGACTTGATAACGGAAACGGTTCGTACTTATAGAACGTTATTTTTTTCGGGCGTTCAATGGCGTTGGCGTGATTGGGGGAGTATTTTTGTTTTTGTTACATTTTTTGCTTTTTTATCATTTCTGTTGTGGCGTTGTTTCCGATGGTTATTGCCGCGTTTTTCCCGGGTATCGGCTGGAGGTTGGCGGCGCAGGGCGACCATTGATTTTTATATTCGTATGGAACGATTACTGAGCCGGGTTGGACGTGAACGCCGTCCCGAAGAAACTCCGCTTGAATTTATCCGACGCACCAATTTTGTTGCGGAAACGCTTCCGGTCGTGGACGCTTATTATCGTGTACGGTTTGGCGCGGCGGAATTAACCGATGAAGAACTCCGCAACGTCCGTGAACGGCTCGACCAACTCGAAAAGAAAATTACCGAAACTAAATCCATGAAACCATGATCATCAGGCGAAACTTCCAACAATACGTTTTTTAATATATCAGCGGAATTTTTATTTTTTATATTAGCCCCGAAAGGGGCGTCAGGATTATAGCCTACCCCAACGGGGTAGGGTTAATTTTCCCCCGCCAACTCAACGCCCTGAAAGGGCAACAGGAAAATAATTAAATGACGAATCGTTTATAATCTTGCCGCCCTTTCAGGGCTTCGGTTGGTGATGGTACTTGAACCTACCCCGTTGGGGCAGGCTATAATCTTGTTGCCCCTTCAGGGCAAATACTTTTTTAACCTCAAACAATAATTCCACTGATATATTACTATGTTTTTAATCAAAATTATTTGTTTCAATTTATTCCTAAAATCTTTTAGGTCATTAAAATTGGGTCGAAGGGATGCTAATTGTAACTGTCTATTTTTATAATTGTTTTCGTAGTGATAAGAGATATTTTTCATGCCCTTTCAGGACTAACATGACGATTTCACAATACTTGAACAAAAAATTAAAATAGACAATTATCTGAACACTTATTGCGGAATGATGAGTCGGTTTCTTACTTTTTTCTTTCTGGTTTTATTTTTTGATGCGGAATCTGTTTTCGGTTTTACGGAATCGGATATTCTGTTTTTGCGCGGACTTTCAGACAGGAATTTGTTTGAGTCGGTTGAAATTTTCTGTAACGGAGAATTTCAGAATCCGAATAATTCGGCGGTACAGAAAACTATTTTAGCAACGGAACTTGTCCGATCCCGAACCCGACAACTGCTTCTTGCGGAACCGGTTCGGCGTTCCGAACTTCGCCGACAACTTAGTGAACTTGAAACGCAATTTCTTGGTTCACCCGACGAGTTGACTCAACCGGAATTGTTACTCGCGCGAATTTCGCTGCAATTCCAATTTTCAGTTACGGAATATACGTTGGGCGATTGGCAACGACTTGAAGCAGAATTTCTTTCGGGAACTTCCCGCGATAATGCGTTACAGCAAGCGCGTACGACATTGCTTTATTCTCTCGAATGTTTTCAACATTGTACGGAACAACTCAAAAAGTTACGGCAGAAAACCGGACTCAATACCGATTCGTTATTTGAACGCCGATTCCTTATTTTGTTACGTTCTATTGGTTATCAAACGGGATTGGCTCAGATGTCGTTGGCGATTTCGTTTCCGGCGGGTGATGATCGGATATTCGGTTTGAACCGTGCGGTTAGTTTTTTAACGGAACTGGCGGCTCTTCCCATTGATGATCCGATTATTTTCCGAAGCCGTATTGAACTCGCCACGTGTCATCGTCTTCTTGGCGATTACGATAAATGCAAGGAATTATTGTTGCGTTTACAGAATACGGAATTGCCGACGGAACTCCGATTTCAAACGGAAGCGGAGTTGATACGATATTGGCTTGCGGTTGGAAATGTTGATGAGGCGGTCGGAAAAATCAAAGAAGATCATCCTGATTCGTCGGTTTATCCTGATTACGATTTGGCAAAACTGGAAATTCTTTTGGTTTTAAGCCGTCGGTTTCAGGATAAAGCCGAACAGCAAACTGAAGTAAACCGAATGATTTTGGAACAGACACGGCGAATTGATCAGCAATTCGGAACTTATTGGAAACGTCGTGCCATGATGTTTTTGGGCAATTCATACTTTTCCGCCGGCGAAGGAATTGATGCTTCGTTACTGAAAATGCTTGCCGAAGATCAATTTCAAAACGGACAATTTACGGAAGCGGTTCGTTTTTTTGAATTGGCGAGTCGCCGTGCGGAAATGGTCGGTAACAAAGAAGAAACATTTAATAATGCGGTTTCGGCGATTGCGGTTCTTGGCGAAGTTCTGAAACGTCTTGAAACGGTAACAATTTCCCATTCAGAACCGGCTAATACCAAAACGGAAATAACGTTATGCCGTCGTCAGATGATTGATTCGTTACGGAATATTTCGTTGCGTTTTCCTGAACATCCTGATGTTACCGAATTACATTTGAAAGCGGTTGATCTTGCGGCTCAAGCGGTTTTGGAAAAGGCGGCGCCGCTTGATGATTATCTTGCCTTGCTCAAGGAACATGCGGAACGTTGGACAAATTCGCCCAAGATTGCGTCTTTATTGTTTCGTGCGGCTGTTCTTCTGGAAAGTCAGGGGCAAGCGTCGAACGCATTATCGATGCTGGAAAAAATACCGAATCATTCCGCCATCGGACTTGATACGGTTAATACGGCAAAACGTTGTTTCAACGCCTTAACGGAAACGGAATTACCGATTTCTGTTGCGGAATGGTTTGAACGGCGTTTACCGGTTGAGGGGAACGCGGGAACATGGAATGAAGCGGATGTTGTTTCAGTAATGTATGCTGTTGAGCAACGGATTCAAGCCTTTGCTCGTGCCGCAAACAAAACGGAAGTTGCGGAAATTCCAAAAAAATCGGAACAATTACTTCGTAATGCGTTGCGGTATTTTCCTGAATTGAAACCGATAACAAAAATTCAACTTCAGGCAATGCTGGTTACCGTTTTAAACGATCTGGAACAAAAAGAAGAAGGCGCCGCGATTTTGCGCGATTTGAACAGTCAACAGTTGGAAATGCTTCCGGCGACGGAAAAACGAGATTTTCTACGGGTTCAAATTCAACTTCTTGCGGAAACCGGCAAGGTTCAGGAAGCGGTTGATCTTCTGAAACAGCAATTGAAACAAAATCCGAATGATCTTCCATTCCTGATACTGTTAGCGGAAATTCTGACACGTCAAAACGATTTTGGAACGCAAACCAAAGCGGTTGAACTCTGGACGCGGATTGCCAATCAATCGGGTAAAAACACGGAAACTTGGTGGTTATCGCGGGAGCGGATTATTGATCTTTATTTCCGGCAAAACAAAATTACTGAAGCAAAAAAAGAATTTGAACTCCTTCGTCTGCTCTATCCCGAACTCGGCGGTACAGCCCGAAAATCACGGATCGAAGCCAAATTCAACACATTAAAAAATAAATAACCGTTCACGTAATGTTCTGTTTTTAATCGGCTGAAATTGATTAAAATAATTGTAATTATTCAGTAACAACTTCTTTTGTCCTATTTTTATTTTCACTACGAAAAACACGAATATTCACGAAAGGATTGGATAATAATTTTCGTGTTCCTTCGCGTATTTTGTGGTTATACTTTTTGTAGTCCTAAAATTATTTTTATATTTCTGTCCCGTTAGGGACAATATGTTGGTAGAAAACGAAATTGATAAAACAAGACTCGTCCCGTTAGAGACAAAATGTTGGTGAAATCAGGAAACAATAAGTAATTAGATAATGCACTTTCCTACAATCACAAACTACTTCTTGAAATATTTTTTGTTTTTTACATTAGCCCCGATAGGGGCGTCAAGATTATAGCCCACCCCAACGGGGTGGGGTTAAGTTCCTCCCACCCCGACGCCCTGAA
>JAIRLW010000038.1 GCA_031259095.1 Planctomycetaceae bacterium
GATTGTCTCATTTTGTGCTAAACACGAATTTGAACGACAAAAAATAAAATTCATGGTATATTAACAAAATCGAAATTAAATCATTAAAGGCAACTTCTAAAAACTCATTTTTTGATCAACCGAAATCGACTAAAATCGATTTTAGTCGATTTCGGTTGATTTCGGTTGATTTTAATTGGTGAAGAAATAAGTTTTTAGAAGTTCCCTAAACATGTTCATTGTGGTTATTTATCGCGTCAATAGTTATTCGGGAAATGAAGATGAATGGTTTTGAGCGAATTCGTAATGTTCTTGACGGCAAGGCGGCTGATGTTGTTCCGGTGATGTTACATAATTTTATGTCGGCGGCGCGAGGTGTTGGGATGACGATGCGGCAATTTCGCAGTAAGCCGGAAAATATATCGCGTGCGTTTGTTGAAGCGTCATTACGTTATGGGCTTGACGGAATTTTGACGGACGTCGATACGGCGTTGGAGGCTTATGCGCTTGGAGCGGAAACAATTTTTGAGGAGGATATGCCGGCAAAAGTTGTTGCGCCGATTTCAAATCAGATTGAGGAAGTGATCGGTAAAATTGATACGGAAAAATTGGAACGCAATGAACGTATTCAAATTTATCTGGACGCGATTCGGATGATACGCGAGACGGTTGGCGGCGAGTTGTTTATTCGCGGCAATGCGGATCAAGGAGCGTTTAGTCTTGCGGCGGCGGTTTACGGTATTTCAAACATGATGCTGGATTTGGCCATGCCGGAAAAAGAAGAATCCATTTTGCGTTTGATTGAACGATGTTACGCGGTTAATTTATTGTTTCACAAATTAGTTAAGGAAGCGGGAGCGGATATGACCAGTTTTGGCGATAGTGTCGGGAGTCCCGATTTGATTTCGCCAAAAATGTATCAAAAATTTGTGTTGCCGTTTCAGAAAAAACTGGTTGCAGATTTAACGCAATCAGGAATCCGAACCGTGTGCCATATTTGCGGCAAAACGGATCGGATTTTGGAACCAATGTCGGAATGCGGATTTGCCGGTGTTGAAATTGATTATAAGACGAATGTTGTTACGGTTCAAAAAACGATGTACGGAAAATCAGTTGTATTTGGAATAATTGATCCGTCCGGAGTTTTCTGTTTCGGTAACGAGACAACAGTTCGTGAAACAACACAAAAAGTTCTTGACGTTTTTCAAGGTTGTGGTTTGGTCCTCGGATCCGGTTGCGCGCTTCCCGCCGAAACGCCGCCCGAAAATATTAAAACTTTTGTCAATACCGTAAGGAATTACCGTTTTTCAGAAAATGTTTTTTAACAGAATGAACATGATATTGGCAAATCTGTAAATGATGAAAATGATGTGAATTTTGATAACTTCTAAAAACTTCGACTGAAATCGACTGAACTCGATTTCAGTCGATCAAAAAATAAGTTTTTAGAAGTTGCCTTTTGTGTATTTAAATCGTTAAACACTTTAACAAATTGAAAGGAACTTACCAATGTCAAAAAAATTATTGGTACTATTTTTTTCCGCCGTTACATTTTGCATAATTAATATTGTGTCGAATATTGTATCGGCGGAATTTCAGGTGAAGTCAAATTCCGAAACAGGGCAATGGCTCATTTTGGAAAATGAGAAACCTGTTTTACAGTACAATTATAAAACAGTTCCCATTCCAGACGGATATTGGGACAATGTAAAAAACAGCCGGTATGTTCGTACTTACGCTGTTCCGCGAAGCAACTATATTCATCCGCTTTACGATCTGGACGGCGAACCAATCACCAAAGATTGGAGCAACGACCACCCGCATCATCGCGGAATTTATTGGGCGTGGCCCGAAATTGGTTACAAAAACGAACTCGGCGATTTACACGCATTGCAAAAAGTTTTTGCCCGACCAACCGATAAAATTGAAACTGTTACCGAAAACGGACAACTAAAATTGGTTGCGGAAAATGTCTGGAAGTGGGAGGACAAAGAACCGATTGTTCGTGAACAAACAATAATTACCGTATTTCCGCTTGATAAAAACGGACGAAAAATCAATCTTGAATTTCATTTTGATGCGTTGGTTGCCGAAGTAACCTTAGCGCGTCGCGGAACACAACATTACGGCGGTTTGAATATCCGCATGTTGCCGCTCAAAGAATTTAAGATCGGTTCATTTTACGGCAACGAAAAAGATGTTCCAAAAATTGAACAACCCGCATGGGTTTGCGGTTCGTGGAACAATCCGAAATCGGACGGCAAGACCGAGTTGACGGTCTTTGAAAAAACAACGAATCCCGATTATCCGGGTTCCTTGATACAATATTCGAACTTAAATTGGTTTCAACCGACATTCCCGAAAAATGGAACACGTTACGTATTAACAAAAGGGAATCCGCTCATTTTGCGTTACCAACTCTGGCTCCACAACGCCGCCGATGACGACAACGCCAAAAAAGAATCATGGAAAAATTTCCAAAACGAAAAATAAAATTTAACTTAAAATATTATTTTTCGTCCCATTGGCCGCTAATGTCCCTATTGTCCTTAAAAATTAACTGTAGGGACTTATGGGACAAAT
>JAIRLW010000051.1 GCA_031259095.1 Planctomycetaceae bacterium
GATCGTAAATTTTGTTACATATTCATTAGTTTCTTTTTTTTACTTATTTTTTCTGGTTGTTTATTAAGAATATTAACAATTTCAAGTAGAATTAATCCATTTTTCAATCTTATTAAAAAAACAGAAAATCAGGAAATGTTGAATAAAACAAAAAAAATATCAAATTGCTATATTATGGGAAGTCTTATCTATTCTCTTTTTCTTATTTTGGCAAAATATTTTGGTATGCCAGCTGGTTAATTGGTGTGTGTTGCGCCTGTTCAAATTTTGAAATCATCTAAAATTACTGTGCTTGTCCACGAATTTTGAAATGGCTTAAAAATTTCAGTACAATAATAGAATTGGGGGCAATTTTCAGGAAGTGCTACAAGAAATAAAACAAATTGTCGTTTTTATAATACTTAAAAAGGATAAATTTGTTCAGAAATTGTTTTTTGAATATTATAGAAACAATAATTTACTTCATTTCTAGTAACATTTTCTAAAACTCATCCTAAATCAAATTATCGTATAGATAATTTTAAGCCTTTTCAAGATTCGTGGACAAGTACACTATTCAGTAAAAAATCCAGACGCCCCTATTGGGGCTAATATAAAAAATAAAAATTTCACTGATATATTACGTTTTTAGAAGTTCCCTAAAATAATTAAAAATCTTTTTGGCAAACGATATTTTTAGAGATTCCCTTTGTGTTTTTGTGGGCAATGTTCATCGTTAAAAATAATATTTAGAAATTTCCCCGTTAATAAAATGACCACTATTAATGAAATAGCCCGAATATGGAAACTGCGGACACAAACATTGTGTTTGACAGGACAACCGATTTTTATGGGTATTGTAAATGTAACGCCGGATAGTTTTTCTGACGGCGGACGTTATTTTGAAACATCGGCTGCTGTTGATCACGCGTTGCAATTAGTCGAAGCCGGAGCAGGGATTCTCGATATCGGCGGCGAAAGTACCCGACCCGGTTCCGACGGCGTTGAAGTCGAAGAGGAACTTCGACGAGTGATTCCGGTTGTTACGGCAATTATTGACGCAATTGTTACGGCAATGCCCGAAAATAAACGGGTTCCGATTTCAATCGATACAACAAAACCGCGCGTCGCCTATGAATCAATTCAAATTGGCGCGGAAATCATCAATGATGTTTCACCGGAAACCGATCCGGCAATGCACCGTGTCCTGTTGGAAACCGGAGCAGGTTACTGTGTGATGCACTCTCAAGGGACGCCGAAAACAATGCAACTCAATCCGCAATACAATAATGTGGTCGCGGAAGTGTTCGAATTACTCAAACGTCGGCGAAATGAACTCGTCAACGCCGGAATAGAACCGGAACGAATCGCGGTTGATCCGGGATTAGGATTCGGAAAAACCACCGAACACAATCTAGAACTCGTCGAAAATATGGAACGCTTTCACGATCTTGAAACTCCGCTGTTGGTTGGACATTCACGAAAAAAATTTATCGCCGAAACATTCGGAAATTGTGAAACCGGCACAAATTTAATAACAAAAAAACTTGTCGAGAAAAAAGTTTCCGTTATCCGGTTACACGAAATGCCTTCAAGGGATTAGGGAGATGACCAAAACTACCAACATGCCGTCCCTAACGGGACGGAATATTAATCGACACAAAAAATATCATTGATTCTCTACTCTATTTTAAGCATTACAATTTTGACTGCTTATAATATAATCAGGCTAATTTTTTGGTCATGGCGATTCTGTTTCTTCCGTTTCCGGCTCAAGAGCAAACCAACGAACCAGACAACACGCAACTGGTCGTTGTTCTTCCGGCAGGTTTTGGCGAACTGTTACCGACAACGAAACAAGTCCGTAATCGTCCAAATCTGTTACCTCCAACGTGTACAACCAAAGTACATCGCTAAGGGAACCGTCGGAAACTGCATTGGTATCGGCAATCGTATCGTTCAAGTTGGCGGCGTTGGTAATTGGAACATCAGTCGCCGATTCCATATCAATAATGCCAATGCGCACTTTTGCCAAAATACTTTCGGCTAATAATTCCGCCTGAGTCATGTCCCGCGACGCTTTGGCATTACGAAAAGCGTTGCGGGAAAATTCGCCCAAAACAGCAACCGCGCCGCCAAGAATCAGCAATGCCAATAAAACTTCCAATATCGTAATGCCACGCCGTGTCAATGGTAAACTCCTAAAAATTTGTTTTTAATCACAGAATTATTTGTCCCTAAAATTGGGGCTAAGGGATGATAGGGACATTAGAGACAAAGGGGACGGGACAGACAATAATTACAATAATTACAATAATTATAATTTACTTTATCAATTTTGGTTCGGCGAGGGTCAGGATTGCCGGAGCGGTCATTCCTTCAAGGAAATCAATTTCAAACGTTAATGTTTTAACATTAGGCGGTAATGGAAGTTTCACCAATTTTGCCGGTTCACTGCCGTAACATTCCCAATCGCCGAGAAGTTGCTGTTCCGCCTGAACCCGAAATCGAACTCCACCGGAAGGACGTAATCGGTCGTCAATGCCAATCACTGCATGGAAGGCGGTAAACGTGTCGGTTATCGGAAGAGAATAGGCAAGTACCGTTTTAGCCGGAATCGAAAAACCATGTCCATAAAAATTGCCGTCAAGAACAAAACCAGTCAAACCCGGTATCGGTAAATCCGGTATCTTGGGTTGACGTGAATCGTTGAGGGGTTGAGTCGGCAATATCGGCGATACGGTGTGGACAGCGTTGTTTTCGGTGTTTGTGTTGGAAAATTGTGAAATGATCTTTTGGGTGCGATAACTCCGAAGTAATCGCAAACCGTCCGCTTTCGGCTGACCCGCAACTTCCAACAACTGCTGACTCGTCAACTTCTGATCCGTTTCCCGATCAAAATAAAATATCTGTTCAAGTAAAATCGGTTTCAAATCAGTTAAATAAAAAGCGTTTTTCTGTTCCAAATCCAAGAGGTTGATCTCTTCCGGCTGCAACGTTCCGGCAACACCGGAAACAGTAGTCCAATGCCATTGACGGTTCTCGTCTGACGTCAATGTCTGAAGATGTAATATTGTTCCGTTCCAGAGGGAAAGAAAACCAATCGGAGTTTTCGTGGCGGGCGATGTTTTTGCGGTTTCTTTTGCGGAATCTGGTGAATGTTGCGGCGGCTGGAACAGCAACCCAAACACTTTCCGACGCGGAACCGGAAGTGTTTCGCCATCGATAATAAATGAAATAGTCTCTTTACCGACTTCCGTGAGAATACCGGTGTAAATGTCCAAAGAACCGGGCAAACCAACAACAATCCGATCACCGGTCGCCGGCGAACCAGACAACGCGGACAGTTTTCGCCAATCTTCGGGAATTTCCGTAACTTCGTTCAAGCCCTTAACAACCAACCGAACCGCAAAAAGTTGTTCCAACGGCAGTGTCATTTCTTCATTGTTCAGAAGACGGCACACCGCAAATTTACCTTTGGTCGAAAATTCCGAAACAACCAATCGGCTCCGGTCATTCAATTCCAAAACGGAAACAATTTCAGGAAAAACCGGTTTGGTTTTTATTTCGTTTTCTTTTTGCTCATTCTCTTTTTGTGAAGAGTTTGTATCGCGTTTCTGGAGCAGTGCGGCAATTGTTTTGCTTGACTGTTTCCGTGACGGCATGTTGGACAACGAAGGAGCCGACCATTCACCGGAACCGGAAACAACGGAAAAAAACGGATTATCCAGTAAACTCTGTACTTTAACGATTTTTTCCGTTGAAATTTCTGTTTTTGTTCCATCACTATCCAGAGTCAGATGTTCGGAGTCCAAGGTAATAATTGTTCCGCTAACAGTATGCCCATCCGAATCTGTTACCTCAAACGGAACTTCCGAACCATTAACTCTGATCACCAACAACAGAAAAATAAAAATAATACGCAACATAAACTTTAACACAATGTTATTATTTCTCGGAATCTAAAAATACCTTTGCCAAAAACGAATTTTTAGAGGTTTCCTAAAACTATTAACTAAAGGCAACTTCTAAAAACTTGTTTTTTGCTCGACCAAAATCAACCCAATTCGACTAAAATCAATTTTAGTCGATTTTAGTCGAAATTTTTAAAAATTCCCTAAATAACTAAATTAAAATGTAATATATCAGTGGAATTTTCCAAAACATCTTTAACAGTTTTCGCAAACCTCATTTTCAACC
Source organism: Planctomycetaceae bacterium (assembly GCA_031259095.1). Lineage (GTDB taxonomy): Bacteria > Planctomycetota > Planctomycetia > Pirellulales > Thermoguttaceae > WRKP01. Next base: position 4,180 of record JAIRLW010000051.1, read on the forward strand.
TAATTTTTCTTACAAAACAACCTCAGTAGCAACAAGTTCCTCAAAGTACAAACCTCATTGCCTCATTAAAAACGTAAACGAATAATGAGGTAATAAGGTAATAAGGTCGGTTTTGGCGGGATTCATTGGCTACTGAGGTTGTTTTAAACAATCGTTAAGAAAATTAGGTGGAAATAAGGTTGTTTGTCCAAATTCAGACGTGTAAAAAAATATTCCGCTGATAGATTACATTAAAATTTTTCTTTTTTATTTAATGTTTCGAGTATTTTTTCAAGTTGGGAGCGCGTAATACAAACTTGTTCAAAATGAGGAGCGGAACTGAAAACTTCTTTGTCTTTTTCTTCTTCCGTTGTTGGCGTATCGGTACGCGTTGACATGACTTCATCCTGTAACGCCGTCAACCATTCCGGCATTTCAAATCCAACTCCCATCGGCTCTTTGGCAAAATTTTCAATCTGTTCGTATAATTCGTTGAACGCATCTGTTTTCATACCGTCTTCACGTACTTGTCTTACCGCTTTCGGAACAAGTCCGCACATTCGGTCAATCTGTAACGGTCTTACAAAACGTTCCTGAAGCCGTTCATGGACGCTTGGCAACCACATTCCGTATTTTTCACTCAACCGTGTATAACTCCGCAAATGGTCCTCCGCCGCATGGACACTCCGCCGTGCAACCGCCCGCTCCCACAGCAACGCCGCATCTTCACACCCCGCACGAATCATCGCATCATGAACCCAATACACCGGCTTGAGATTCCACGAAATACGCTCATAACCAATCTGAACCCGAAGCATGTCCAATAACATATAAAGTTTTTCACCATGATCCGAATGAGTTGTCGTACTATTATAGTCCACGTATTCCGAATAATTTTCCGCAATCGACTCGAAAATAATCTCCAACCGCGAGACCGCTGTGTCCCAATCAATATGGTCGTTCTCGATGTCTTCAAGCAGTTTCGCCGCCATTTCGACTTCGCCCTCGTCCCGTTTAATCTTCTGGAGTGAACGAAGATAATTGTTCACGCCTTGATGAAGCATCGCCCGAAGATTGCCAAAACCCATATTTTGTTGCGTGAAAATATCATGTCCGTAACGTTGAATAAACCGTTTGATTTCATCCCAATAAGTTCGGTCAACAATTGATTCAATCGGCGAAATACGAATCTGACGGCTATGAGAAAGCCAACTCGAAAGAAGTTGCTCAATAATCCGTTCCATATATTCCACTAAAGCGATATTTTGTAACCCTGCTTCCGAACCGGAAGATTTCACCTTCCATTTCTTCGACGAAATCGCAACACATTTTGTAATTGCCCGTGTTACCGTTTCGACAAGCCGGTCAAATTCCGTAATGGCTCCGGGACTAATCGTATTCATTTCTTCCATTTCCTGAATGGTTTCAAGTATTTGAAACGATTCCGCCAGAAGTCCCAGACGCGGCGCGTATTCCATCAACCGCATAATCGCCTGCTGAATACAACGGCAACGAACAATATTCCACGCCGCACCGCCGCGCGACGTCGGAACATATAAAATGGTTTCCCGCGATAACACCCGAAGCATCTGCTGCCAAAGTTTCCGTACCGTTTTAATATCGTTATGAAAAACTGCATAGTTCACATCAAGAACCGCTCGCTGCCACGCATCGGTTACGTTACGCCAATGTTGCGAACCAAGATACGATTCCAAAATCATTTTTGCGTCGCAAACTTCAACATGAGTCCAAATAATCCGGTCAAGCAAAATCTCTTTGGTTCCGCGATGACGATCATATTCCAACAGCGAATCCGCCGTTCCTCGCGGCGGCGGAACTTTGTACGCCGACACTGTGCGAAGTAATTCGTTCAAATCGTTACAATACGTAACAATTTGTGAAAGCCACGAATTTAAATATTGAACAATATCCTGAGACAACGCCGCGTCTATCTCTTCCGGTTTCAATCCGGCAATTTTTTCCGTAACATACTTCCAGAGTTTCGACATCGTAACAATAAATGTCAGCCGGTCGCTGATCCGCTCTGTTTCGGTAACAATTTCAAGATCGTCGTCGGCGTTGAAACCTAACGGATTCGGCGTGTCCATCAACGAATCGTCAATACCGTCGTCCGTCGTGTCCTGATACGTAACATTTTCATAAGCCGCTCCGTAAATCGAATCCTTCGGATGATAAGGTTCATCGCTCGGCGGAAATAATTCGTCCAATTCCGAAAACATATCATCGTCGTCAAGAGAATCGCCCAACATCGGATCACGCGGCTTTTTCTTTCGCGGTTTCCGCGACTTCCGACCGTGTTGGTCGCCGTTTTCAAACTTGTCATCGCTCAATTCAATGTCGGGAATATCCCAGTACTCGTCGGCGTTTGCTTCGGTAAAATCAAAAAACTTTTTCGTGTGCGTCCAACGTTCCAACGGCGATAACGGCAACACCTCCTTTTTTGAAGGAAGTAAAACAACCGCGTTTGGCGTTGATTCCGTATTTTTGTCGGTTTTATTGTTGTCTGTGTTCTTTTTGTCTGTCTTATTTTTGTCCGTATTTTCATTTTCTTCTTTGTTTTTCGGCGATTTCCAGAGTTGCTCCATCCAACGCAACGCAATAGAGTGAAACGTATAATCGCCTTCGGTCAATGGAACCCGTTCCGAATTACTGAGCCAATGCATCATCAACGCCATCGACGCAACAGGGTCTTGTTGATCCAATAACGCTTCTGCCAGTAAAACGTACGCTTTGGTTGATCGGAACCGATCCACATGACGATTCCAAAACGCTACATCGCCGGCTGCCGTTCCGGCTTTGTACCACACCGCCAACGCCGTAGAAACAATCGCGGCGGATTCCCACGCTTCCAAACCGGAAAAACTTTCCAAACCGGAAACTTCCGTACTGCCGTATTGATCCCACCAACCAGCCAAATCACTCATTTTGTCCGAAAGATCGGATTGTAAATCACCATTTCCAGCCGCAGCCGCTTCTTTCTGAAGCCGACTGTAAAGATCAAAAATTTCTTCCATCAAATTGATCAAATCGTCCACACGATGATCGTGAATGGAATTTTCAACCGTGTGAAACAAACTGAACGTTGCGCCGAAACCAAGAATCGTCCAAGGATCGACAATCGCGCCGCAATTGATTCCGCGCCGAATGAGTTCTTCGATTTTCGGCAGATTTTCCGCCGCTTCCTCCAATTTTCCATGATCAATTCTTAAATGCGATTCGGTAATCAGACAGTCGATTTGAGTCAACATTCGGGCGGAAGCCACCGAAATAATTTCCGTTTGACGTCGGGCGGCTTCGGAATAACCCATTCGGGCAAAAATTCGGGCTAAATGCATTCGCTGGAGTTGATCGGCACGGCGTTTCGCCAATTGCCGGTTCAAATCCTGACGGCAACCGCCAAACGGTTGAAACAGTTTCTGTCGTTCCGACTGAATGCGCGGTTTCATTTTATCGGGAATTTTTTCCGACAACTGTTCGTAAAACCGATCACGGTATCCGGCAATGAGCGGCATTAAATCCGTCAACGACGTTTCCGAATCGTAAGTATGAGGCGTATCGCCGCAAACGCCGGAACCCATTAACATCGTTCCGGCTAAAACCGCTCCCGCTTCATAAAGGAGTTCGTCTTCGGGAACGGTTGCCGCTTCAGATTCGCCTGTGTAAGCGTTTTCGATTCGGCGCAAAATTCCGTCCGCCGTAACCTGATGAATCACAAAACGACGATAATATCCGTCTTTGTCAATAAAATTAGGATCCCAAATTCCAAAATGATAATTCGGTTTACGATTTACCGGATGGTCAAAATCGTAAGCGCGTGAATCAAGGACGAGTTCTTGAAGTCTCTTTACGTCGAAACAGGATTCATACAAAATTTGCGGATCCGTTCCGCGCAAAATTTCCAACGCTTGATTGACCACCGCCTGATATTTTCCAAAAGCCGTTCCGATGCCGTCGATGTAAAGCGGAATGGGCGCAATCCATTCTTTTTCATAAGGTTGATGTTTTTCGTCGCCTTCGAGAACAGGAATCGGACGATAACCGATGTAATCGTTTAAATCGGAAATAGTATCACGAACAATCCGCTCTGTTTCCGTCCAAGGACTTCCCTGACGCAACACGGATTCAAATGCTTTGGCGAGAAAAAACGGATTGAAAAGATGTTCATTTGTCTGATGAAATAAAAGATCGAAATGATATTCACGATACGCGGGCAGGAAGTGTTCCCGCATCAACCGCAAAATCAAACCCGCCTGATCCTCAACACGAAATGCTTCCGATTCCTGCGACAACCGAAACAATTCCTGCTCCAAATATTCGATCACGCGCACCGCCAAAAAAGAATTATTTTCGTTGTGTTTGGGATCATGGAGCATTGGCTTGGCAGACATGGCGACCAATCGAGAATCTGATGACGCCAGTTTGGCGTAGAGAGTATTCAGAGATTGAAAAAAACGGATATCTCTGTTTCCAGACGAAAAGTTCAGGTATCCGAGAACTTCTTTAATCACGTCAGGCGAATCGATTTTCAGCAACGAATCATTCATTTGGCTCGTTCCGGTAAAATATCGGATTTTGATATTAGGAGACGGTTTAAACTCAATTAAATATAGTTTAGTCGAAAAGCGTCACAGGTCTAGGGGGCAAGAAAAAGTTGAAAAATAGAAAAAGGGAACTCTAAAAATTCGTTTTTTAACCACAATGTTTTATGAAAACTCATTTGTCCCGATAACAAAAGACTTTAGGGACGATAGGGACTAATGGGACAGTGGTTAAAAAACGAGTTTTTAGCGATTTCCGGATCAATTATTCAGAACAATTTGCGATAAACATAATCGGAATACCAATAAGGACCAACCGTATTCAAGTCAATTCCCTGAAAAAAAAGTTCGTCGAGGGCGCGTGTTGATTTGATGTCGCCATGCGCGTCTTTGTAGAGAATCCAGACTTCCGTCGGATCCATCTGATCAACCAACGTAATCTGATTCGTTGTAACCAAAAACTGCGTTCCGCCTTTTTCATTAACAAAATGCCGTGCCAACTCGACAAAGACTTTCATTTGTTCTTCGTCCATGTACGCGGCAGGTTCTTCGATTCCAATAAGCGGTATGGGAATAGGGTCTTCAAATTGAAGAACGTGGAAAAAAAGTCGGAGCAAACCTTCACTCACCTGATCCGCAAAAAACGGTTGTTCCTGACCGGTCATAAAAAAAGAAAGAATCTGACGCCCCGATTCGTTGGTCTCACACGTAATCCTTTCAACACCGGGAAGATGATTTGCAATAACATTCAAAATTTCTTGAAGATCCGAACCGTGTTTTGCGCGAAAACGTTTAATTTCAGCAACAAGAGAAGTTCCTTTGTTGGATTTACGAGTTCGCGGGGTCAACCCGAAAGCATTGTCTGGAAAATAACAGGCGTGATGGAATTGTTCCAAATGACGTTTTAGTTGGGGAACATCCGGCAAATTCTCATAATTGGCTAACGCCGTTAAAGCAAGATGTTTATTATCGGTTCGTTTGACAAACTCCAATTCCGATGCTCCGGCGCCGTACCAAGGATTGAGATGTCGCACTAATTTCTCGCCGTTTTGAAAAAGAAGAATCGGCGTAACACCGCTATGTTCGCTGTTTCGGCAAATGAGGGCTTCGGTTTCAATATAAGCGTATTGTGTTCCGGGTTTCTTTTCGATATTAATAGCATAAGTCAAGGGACTGCCGGGATCAGCACATGCCCGATAAACTAAACCAAAAGAAATCGGACCTTTGCCGCCGCGATGATAAACAGCATCAAAACCTCCTCGTTTGTTCAGCGCATCATCCAACCCATGTTCCAAGCAATCCGAAATAAATGAAAAAAGATCAAGCATGGTACTTTTTCCTGTACCGCTTGCACCAATAAATGTGGTGAACGGAGTCAATTCATACGGCGATAGGTCAGCGCCGATATCCATAACCATTGATTGATGAAAACTGGAGCCTATGGCAATCTGCTTCACACCTTTATAATTTTTGATCCAAAATCCTTCGACAATTGTAGGTAACACGCGGACTCTCGCTACTCGTGTTCATGTTTCTTTGCCTTCAACGGACACAATTAAAAGGTTAAGTGTGTCGAACTAGAAAACATTAAATAAGGTTAAGTGTGCTGAACTAGAAAACATTAAATTTTATCTTATTATCCCATAACCAACCCGAAAGTCAATAGATTCGCCACCTTCGTTTTTTAACCACAACGTTTTATAAAAACTTACTCATTAGTCCCTATTGTCCCTAATGTCCTATAAGAAGGGACAATAGGGCCTAATGGGACAAATGAATTTTCAGGATTGCTCTTGATTCAATTCGGACAAATAGTTACTATTCGGTTTGATGTTCCCCTCGCTTCAGCGGAATGACAGTCCCTTTGGATTTTCACAAACCGGCACAATGTTTATTTCATTTTGTAAATTCCGTATTGTTCCATTGTTCATTGGTTTTGCTCTGATTTTCGGACAATTTCCTATCGTCGCCCAATCAACAATTGCTGAACCAACAATTGCCGAACCAACAAAAATCGTATCGCAGCCCCAAACCTCCGAACCGACCGTTTATCGCGTTCGGAGTCAACAAATTAGCGAAATCGAAAAACAACTCCAACTCCAATTCGCTAAAGAATCCAGTTTTTCCGTAATCATCAAACCGGATTTTGAACCGGAAACGTATCGTGTTTGTGTTTTAGCGTCGGAGTCGGTTCATCGGAAAATCCCTGATATTCTACGACATTATGCGGTTTTACTGCCCAAAAACAGGGAACAATCGCTTGTCTCTATTGAACCTCAATCGGTTCCGGTATTCCAGCCGCAAGAACAACATCGGAATCCCAATCATTCGGTAATCACTTCGGTTTCGTCTTCCGTTTCTCCCGTTTCTCCGTCAACACCCCAACATTCCGTTTCCATCGCCATTCCAACCACATCGCCGCGTCCTCCTGAAACCGAAATCGCCCACCCATCGCCGACCACTCCGGCGTTACCGATGTTGTTGCCGCCGGTAACTCCGTCAAGTCATTCCAATTCGGTACCGATGTTGCCGTTGCCGATTCCGGCGGAGTCGCATTCTCCTCATCATTATTATTCCAAAACGGGACAAAATAATCATTTTAATGCGGGGCAAGCCCCATCGCTCGCTGGGCAGAGTCATGAGGATCAATTACGTGATTCGTTTACGCCGACGAATGTTTCAATGTCCCGAATTGAACAAACCGTTCGGATGTTGCTCGGAGCAAAAATTGCGGAAATGAGTCCGAATCGGTTGTTGATTTCGGTGGAACGTCATCAGGTCCGACAGGATTGCACGTTGGAGATTGATCGGGAGAACAATCGTTTTTTGATTGTTGGCAACCGGAATTTTTGCGATCAGTTAGTTCAGTTGATTAACGCGATTGACCAGCCCGAACCGCCGCAGGGTTGGGAACGCCGTTTCGTTCCGATTTCCAACATTAAACCGGAATCCATTACGAAGATTATGGAGTGGAGCCGTTCCCCGAAACGGTTGGAGCGTCCTGCGCGAGGGGTGATGTTCGAGCCGGTTTCGCCAACGCCCAATGATTCTAATCCGCGATTGGAATTTCGACGGAAGGAGAGTTATCATTTACCTTCGCCGGTTCAGGATTCCTTTCGAGATTCCGTTCCGACCCAAACCAATCATCTTCCAACCGTTCCCAAACAGCCGGAATTATCGACCAAACCGCCGGAACTATCGAAATCGCCAAAACATCTCGATCCGCGGCGTAATCCGGTGATTCAGTTGGTTGGTTATCAATTTGAACAGGGCGATGTTGGCGGAGGAATAAGCGGTTCAGACAGAGGAACGGGCGGAAATATCAACATGGTTATTAACGGCAATCCGAATCCGATGTTGTCAACGGATTCGGATAATGCGGGCATGGAAGTCGTCAACGATTTCCATTATCAGATTTTGCCCGACCTTGACGTGTTAATTATCGACGCTTCGGGCGCGGAGGTGGCGCGGTTTACGGAGATGATTCGTCAAATTGAGGAGTTGAGTAAAATTGCGGAACCGCAGATTGAAGTTTATTATTTGAAGCATGTCAATTGTATTTCGTTGAATTACGTTATTGGACAGATTTATCTTGATCTTTTCCGCACGAAACAGGGAGCGGTTAAAATTCTCCCCATGATTAACCCCAACGCGATGCTTTTAGTGGGTTGGGGACGGTCATTGGAAACGATGCGGGATTTGATTGAAACGTTGGATAAACCGGTTGCGGTGGAAAATAGTTTATTGCAGGTGTTTCGTCTTAAACATGCGTCGGCGGCGTATGCGTTGACCGTTTTACGCGGGACGTATCCGGCGGTTTCGGTGCAAAATTCCGCGTTTGCCCAACGTGTCCAGATGTTTACAGACTCCCGTACCAACGCCATTATTGTTCAGGCGGGACCGAATGATATAAAAGATATTGAACGGATTATCGCGGAGATCGATGTTCCGGGGGCGGGACCGAAGTTGCAGATTAAACCGTTCAAGTTGAAACACACGTTAGCCCCGGACCTGGCGCAAGTATTAAACGGCGCGATTACGTCGGGAACCGCCGGAACCGCCGATCAAAAATTACCGGCATTGGAGTTGTTGATCCAGGACGAAAAAGGAAGACGTTTAATTGAATCGGGAATCATGGCGGATGTGCGGGTTTCGCTGGATGCGCGAAATAACACCATCATTGTTACCGCGCCGGAACATTGTATGGCGTTCATGGAAGAACTGATTATCATGTTGGATTCGCCGTCGGCAACCGCAGAGGTTAAGGTATTCCAGATATTGTACGGCGACGCGAATGCGATGGTGAACACGTTGCGGTCATTGATTCCGACGCAAGTGGAAGGTCAGGTCGGACCGCAACTTCCGGGCGCAGCGGACGAAGACAACTTAACTCCGATTCGTTTTGCAGTGGATACCCGAACCAATTGTATTCTTGCCGCCGGAGCGTCGAATGATTTGAAAATTATCGAGGCGTTGTTGCTGAGTCTTGACCGCGAAGATCAACAGACGCGGAAACAGTATGTTTATGCGCTCAAGAGTATGACGGCCAAGGCGGTCGCGTTAGCGATCAATGAATATATTCGGAGCAAGCGGGAAATTCAACGGCAGGCGCCGGGGGTGATTAGTCCGTATCAGCAGATTGAAAGCGAAGTGATTGTGATTCCCGAACATGTCAGCAATTCGTTGATTGTGAGTGCAACGCCAAGATATTACGACGAGATTCTGAACCTGATTAAGGAGATTGACAAATCTCCGCCTCAAGTGGTGATTCAGGTATTGATTGGCGAGGTAACATTGGGCGACACGAGCGAATTGGGCGCAGAACTTGGTATTCAGGATTCGTTGTTGTTTAATCGCAGTACGTTCAACAACATCACGCAAGGAACGCGGACAATGACGCGGACAGAAAACGGAATTACGACAACGATTGAGGAACCGGTGATTACGAGTGGTTCGGTTGTTCCGGGTTGGCTGTTTAACGAAAACCCGTCAACATCTCTTTCTAACGGGGTTAATTCGGACGCGTTGAATACGGTGGGCAATGTCGGTTCGCAACTGTTGACGAATTTTGCGACCGGACGGGTCGGCGCGGAAACGGGATTTGGCGGTTTGGTGTTTTCGGCGAACAGCGACGCAATAAGTATTATGCTTCGGGCGTTGCGGGAGACCAACCGGATTGAAATTTTGAGTCATCCGCAGATTACGGCGATGAATAATCAGGAAGCGTTGATTCGTGTTGGTCAAAAAGTTCCGCGTTATAAAGGAGTAACGATGAACGCCAACACTTCGGCGGCTCATATTGAAGACACCGATGTTGGTTTGACGTTAATGGTCAAGCCGAACATCAGTCCCGAAGGCAATGTGGTGATGCTGGTGATGGTAGAAAAAACAAAACTTAGTAATGTTGACGCAGTAACGGTGGGAATTGAGAGCGGACGGGAAATTCGTTCCCAAACGATTGATGGGATTCGCACGATGACGGTGCTTAGTGCGGCGGACAATGAGACGGTGGTACTGGGCGGTTTGATTTCAAAGGAAAATCAGGAACTTCAACGTAAAGTTCCGTTGTTATCGGACATTCCGATTCTGGGAAAGTTATTCCGTTATGACTACAATAAATGTCGTCGTACGGAGTTGCTGGTGATTCTCACGCCGCGAATTGTCCGCGATAAGAGCGGCATGGAACATATTAAACAGATAGAGACGGCGCGAATGAATTGGTGTTTGGGCAATGTCGTGCAATTACACGGCGATATTGGAACCTACAACACGGTGAACAAAGAACCGTACACGGGTGACGCGGTTGTTGAATTTCCTGAACCGGTCAACATGGACAATCTAACGCCAATAACCAACGAACCGACGCCAAAACTTGCTCCAACGTTACCGGCTCCGATTTTGCCGAAGAGCAAAAATTAGCAACTCCGCCCTTTTGTCCCTAATGTCCCTTTAGTCCCTAAAGTCTCTCAAAAAAGGACTTTAGGGACTAAAGGGACTCATGGGATAAATAATCGATTAAGTAAAATAATGTAATCTATCAGCGGAATCGTTGTCCCTCCCTCTTTTCCTCATATTCTGCGTCATTTTGCGTATTCTGCGTTAAATTTCAGTGTTCCATTTAAACGCAGAATACGCCGAATATCGCAAAACACGCCGAATATGAAGGAAAAACTAC
>JAIRLW010000121.1 GCA_031259095.1 Planctomycetaceae bacterium
TAACTGGTTTTTTATTGTTCGCGAAAATTGTAAAGATCAGAGTAAATTGGAGAAATACGCCGATTCAATTACAAGATTAACGGAAAAAGCAAACATTGAAGAAGTAAAAATTGTTGATAACGTTATTAAAGTTTATCAAGGGAATATTCCCGATGAGTTGAAAAAGACAGACAACTTTTTCAAATATTATGCTGCGGTAAAGGACGCCGCTCGGTAGATTATACTGATTATTTCCTATTTTGTGGGCATTAGTGATTGGAATGAATCATGAACATTTCCGTCCCGTTAGGGACGGCATATTGGTAGAAAACAAGACAACAAATGGAACCGCATCCCGTAGGGATGCAATATTGGTAAGATTCCCAATGGATTCCGAAAATGACCAACATTTCGTCCCTACGGGACGAGCGTTTTTCATCAATTTCATTGGCTACCAATATATTGTCCCTAGCGGGACAAAAACACGGACATTCATCAGTCGCCTACCGGATCGCTACTGAATAGATACAAATATAGAACTATCAGGAATGATACATTAATTTTTTTGTTTCAATTTAACACCTAACCCCTAATATCAAAATGAATCCAATTAATACAAAAATCAGTTCTTTATTTTTGAACACGAAGATCATTTCTCTATTTTTAATTGCCCTTGCGGTTTTGTTAATAATTATATCCGTTTATTTCCTTAGAAAAGCATCTGTTCAGATAACAGACGCCGATTTAAAACAGAAAACCGCAACGGAAAAACTAACTCAAGTAGAAAAACGAGAAAAGGACGTAACGGAAAAAATTGTTCAAGTAGAAAAACGAGAGAAAGACGTAACAGAAAAAGAGACTCAAGTAAGAAAACGAGAAAAAGATGTTGAAGATAAAATAGAGATCGCAACAACACAAGAGCGAAAGGCAGAAAATGCAAAGAAAATTGTAACTATGGAACGGCAAACTGTAGAAAAAACAAAACAGGACATAGAAAATACAAAAAAAGATGTTGAAAAATCAAAGCAGGAAGCAAACGATAGAACAGCCCAAGCCGAGGAGAGAGAAAAGGAAGCAAACGATAGAATAGCCCAAGCCGAGGAGAAAGAAAACAAAGCAAAGGCTATAAAGAAGGAAGTAGACGCTAGAATAGCCCAAGCCAATGAGAGAGAAAAGAAAGCAAACGATAAAGAAAAAGAATATAAAGAAGCCATTGATTTGCTTAAGAACTTAAATAAAGAGTATGAACGAGAACGAGAAAAATATAAACAAGAACGAGAATGGCTTGAAAATTTAATACGTGTATTAAGTCCTGAATACGGCGAGTTGTGGGAGAGCAGGCGTGATCAATCTCTTTCACAAGCGGAATTTGATAAAATAACTCAGCGGATGAAACAATTATTAAAAGACATGATAGAGCGGGGACAAAAGCTTGATACATCAAAACTAAATCCGCAATAATTATTTTTGAAATATTTACCTTTACACTTTTACAAAACATTATCCTACAATGTCCCGAAGTAACACAATTAACACGATTATCGCCAACCGTAAACCGATTGCCGAAAAAACCGGTAAAATTATCGTACAACTGCGCAAAGTAACCGATGCATTATACAGTTGTTCCGACCTGTTGACAAAATCGTTGCAAAAACATTTTGCCGATGAACAAAAATCGGTCTTCCAAGAACGGCAAGCGGAAATCGCTCATTTTGTCAACAACCTCATTCCCGATCAAATTAAAAGTCTCGACCAACTGCAACGCCGTTTCAGCCGCTCAACATTGAATATCGGTGTTGTCGGGAACGCCGGACAAGGGAAAAGCACCTTGTTGCAAAAATTAACCGGTCTCGCCGATGAGGAAATTCCAACCGGAGCAAAAGGCGATTGTACCGGTGCTGCAGCAATTATCGAAAATGCCGATGTTACAGAAACATACGCCGATATTGAATTTTACAGCGAATCGGAATTTTTGGAACAAGTTGTTGCTCCCTATTACCGGAATTTCGGTTTGCCGCAACCGTCAACTCTTTCAGCTTTTTCCGAATCATTGCCCGACGAAGTGAAAACACAAGAACGTTACGACGAAATCGTGTTTATTGAACGGTTACAAAAAAGTTTGAATGAATACCGCCCCTTTTTTAGCGAATTACAAAAACGGATTAAAAAAAGCGAAATCCGAAAATTTACTGCCAAGAGCGATGAAAATGGTCATCATTTATCAATTTGGGCGGCGGTAAAATCAGCAAGAGTGTATTGCCGATTTCCTTCACTTGCCGGTGAAAAAATTTCGCTCGGCGATACTCCCGGTCTTGGCGACCGTGCCGTTCTCGAACCGGAAGAACGTTTAATGAAAGATTTCGGACGCAATATTGATGCAATAATAATGTTGCGGAAAGTCAAAGAGCGCGGGATTCGCAAAGAAGATGTCCGCTTGTTTTCATTGATAAAAGCAGCAATACCGGAATTGCCCGCCGAAAAATGGACTTATTTTATCGTTAATGTTTTCGCAAGCGATAAGCAAGTTCCGGCAACAGCGGAAGCATTGAAATTCCTGCCGGAGGATTTCCGTAACAGTTCGCTTAAAAATATTGCGGAATATCTTGAGTTGGACTGTTCCGATACAACTGCCGTTCATAAAGAATTTGACCGCATACTCAACGGTATTGCCGATAATCAAAGCGTTTTAGATCAAATCCTTTACACAAAACGTTTTGAAGAAGTACAACGGCTGCTCCACAATGTTACAGATTTGGCGGCGAAATTATCTGCTTTGTTTCCCAAGAATAATAGTATCGATAAAGATTCAATGCAGGCACAATCAATGTTCCAAGACGAGATAAACGGTAATCTCGCCTTCAAACTTGACGAGTTAGCAACAACTAAAAAAGCGGCACAATACCGCGCCAACGAAGTGTTCTTGAATGCGGTCAAAAAAATTGAAACAGACTTAAAAACAATTTCCGGATTGCCGGAACCAATTGATATGAAAAAAGCAGCAGCCAAAGACAGTTTGACAAGCGCTTTTTCATCATACTGTCAATCTATTCGCCGTGATACGGTGAAACATTTTAATGAGTTGGATATTGCCCTGCATAAAATTTTTGATGACTTGCGGGATGAGGTGAAACAATGTTTTATCGCGGAAGACGGCGGAAAGTTGGGCAATGTCGTTTTTCAACAAGAGAACGGAAAAGAAAAATCATGGTGGGCGTCACTTGCCGATGAAATCGCAACACTCGGCGAAACTCCAACCGCACAGGAAAATGCCAAACAAATTGCCGAAGTTATTCGACAATTTGAAACAGTTACATTATCATTCCGCAGTTTTCTGTTACCAAGAGTTTTGCCGTGTTTCAATGTACTGAACACTGATCGTGAAGAACATATTCCGTTTGGTTGGAAACAGGGATTGGAAATTGAGCAGCTTATCGAAAATTTACGAAGAGCGGCTGAAAAAGGAGTTGTTAATGCGATAAAACTATTGGAGAATTGCGCCGCAGAACCGTCAATCGCTCTGTTTGCAATGGTAGAAGACTTACACGACGCCGTATTTCGTACCGGTTCCTCCTCTATCGCTCAACGCATTTGGAGCAGTTTTTATGCCGCTCACCGCAGCGAAATTTGGCAGGACATCTTTCAGCAAAAAGAAGCCGACGCAAAATTTTGTAACGATTGGCAGGATAAAATTGAACATTTAAAAAACATCGCCCGCAATGTAGAAATGTAACTGTACCGGTAATACTACTGATACGTTATTATAGAATCCATTGAACTTTATCCCTTTTTCCTAATATGAAAACAGCCCCTATATTCAGATTCTTTTTCACACCGTTGGAATGGATTTTCCTCCTCTTCCTTGTATTAGGAGTTTGCGGATATTTTGCCTATCCTTTGGCGATAAAATATGTAGCAGAAAAAGTTTGTCTTGACTTGTATGAAGAACTTATAACGACCAAAAACAAATTATTTGAAACACAAAATGAACTCGAAAATATTACAAACGAATTATTAGAAACAAAAAATGAATTTGAAAATATTAAAAACAAATTGTCAGCAACACAAACTGAATTTGAAACTATTAAAGATAAATTGACTGAAACACAAAATGAACTCGATAAAACCGAAGAAAAACTCAACGCAGCTCAAAAGAAAATGGAGGAGTTAGAAAAAATCATCGCAATACTTCCTGACCAATCTAAAATTGCAACATTACAAAATGAACTTGAAAAAACTCAAAATGACCTTTCCAAGTACCAGAATCAAGTTTACGATTGGCAGGATTACTGTCGAAAAATGCTTAAATATCTTGATACTATCAATGTCCCCATCGACACTCGACCCTCAATCCCTAAATATTTTCAAATTGAACTTGATCGATCAAAATGAGAGTTGCACAATAAATGTTGTCATTATTCAGAAGATTTTTTTCAAGGGGACAAATGGGACTGTAGGGACATAAGTAATATTGTTGAGTAATCATGAATTTGAGATTCTCAATTTGAGATTCTCAATTTGGAAATGTCCCTGTGTCCCCAATATCCCTTTGAATTTCGATTTCAAAAATTCCATTGAATCATTTACCAATATTCATCCTTTTACCACATTCACTATCATGTCCACACCAACAGTTAAAATTGTGATGACCGGACCAACCGGCGTCGGCAAGACCAGTTTACTTGCGGCAATGTACCCTCATCTGGAAAAACCATCATTCCAATTCGGCGACTACGAACTTCGTCCGGCGCCGGATAAAGAAAACCCTCATACTTCTCCAACTCACGAAAAACTTGATGAAGCGTTAAATAAAATAAAAAAATTTAGCGAAAATCCCACCAATACTTACGGCGGTACACCGGAACCGGATGAGTTTGATTACCAACTGTTATATGAAAACGATAACGGTCAAAAAACGACGGAGTTATTGTTTCAGATATGGGATATTCCGGGCGGATTTTGTACAGATACCGAACAAGACAAAAACGGTAACACGACCGGTACGGTAAAAGCACAAAAATTTCTCAATGGAGCGGATGTGTCGTTCTGGTGTATTGATTGTATTGCATTGATGGAACCCAAATCTAATAACGGACAATGGCTTGGCGAACAAAATGATAACATTAATAAACCGGAACTCATGGTCAAATGTCTTGCTGAAAGCAACATCAACGAAGGACATACCGTTATTATTGTTTTGATGCGGGCGGAAACTTACTCTCAAGATGGATATAAAGCGCTCTACCAACAGTTGAAATCACGAATTGCTCAATATGTTCTCGAATTACGTAAGAATAGGAAAATTGATAAGATATATTATTGTGCCGTTGAGACAACAGGCTGTGTTCATTACCAGGGTACCGAAAGAGAACGATATATTGTGCGGGCAGGTGAACACTATAATCCGAAACACTGTGAATTGCCGGTGTTATGTGCGATCCAACACTCGCTGGAAAAAACCGTCAACCAAATCCAATGGAAAACCTATCATTTTTCGCAACGATGTCCGTTTATTCGTTTTCTGTTACCGTTCTATTGGCAGTTAAACGGAACATCCAAGCGGTTGGAAAAACGTCTCCGTAAAGTAAAAGCGGAAATCGGAGAAAAACTCGAACAGAACCTTTTTGAGTGGTAAAATTCAATGAACTATTCGGTTTACACACGAGGTAAAAATAATGATTACAGGTGGAGTTTGCCGTCTGATGAACAGATTAGCGAATACCTCAACGGATATGGTTTTGCTGTTTTTCGCAGCGCAGACGGAACCTTCTCTGTTTATTTTGTTTCGGAATCATCCGATAAACTGGATTATCAGCAACGTCCAATCGGTATTGGCGTATTATTCTCCGGTTGTACCGAGTCAAAAGCCAAAGGACTTGCCGTTTGGGGGTTGGAACATTTCGGCAATTACGCAACAGAATTATCGAAATGTGTTACCAATTTTGGTCAAGATGAATGGGAGGTGAACACAAAAGTGATTGAACACTTTGTTGATTGCATTACAGAAATTCCCGTAACGGATCATCAATTAACAATCTGTTATGAAGATATTGAAACATCGGCAAACCGTACAATTTTGGCAGAGGAAATACGAAATTCCGATTGGACATGGCGACCCGGTTTTAAATTGCTTGTTGACAATGGTTTACTTTCCGGTGAAAAATTGGAAATAGTCCGCCAACAGGTTGATCAATATCTTTTCAAAGGTGCGGTAAGACGTGAGTGGTCAGTGAAACAACCGCCAAAATCATTACAGCAAAGATTCCGTGATTTTTTATTAACTTTCGATACGGCATGGATTTTGCCCATCGTTTATTGTTTTATTGGTTGTGTGTTGTTATTAACTTTTAACAATATAGAACTATGGCAGCGTCTGATTATTGTTTACTTTATTGGCGGCGTGCTGTTATTTTGGTATCAGCAATTACAGATTAAAATACTGCAAGAACAAATCAAAACAAAAAATCTTGTCATTGCGGATTGGGAAAAAAAAGATAACAACCTTTGTAAAAAGATACAAGAGCAACAAGCCCACAGTTAGAACCTAATATACTCCTCACACTTTAAAATTCGGTTAAACTTTTTTTCTGATATGAAATTTTTCGGTGAGTAACGTGCGCAGCGGCGCCTTGTCTTTTTTGATGTTGTTGAAGAAATTTTTACAGGCGTCGACAAAGTCGGCATATTTTTCGTAATATTTATTATAAGTTGTTTTCTTTTGGAAAAATTTCCAGAGCCGTTCAATAAGATTCAAATTGGGTGAATACGTTGGTAAAAAAATGAACGTTATTTTGCCAAGTTGTTGCCGATAGGCTTCCACCTCTTTACTGTGATAATAACCGGCATTGTCCAAAATCAGATAAATCGTTTTCGCAT
>JAIRLW010000162.1 GCA_031259095.1 Planctomycetaceae bacterium
GGTGTTGCGTCCACACTTCGGCGAAGCAACAAATAAATTGCAACACTGCTTGTCCAAAACCACGCAAAAGTATAAGCCGGTTTAATCAGTTGAACCATACCATACCAAATCAATAGGAAATGTTCCGGCGGCGATAAACCGGCGTATGTTTCCGGTAACGTTAAATGACCAAACGCCGGAACTGCCGTCTGAACCGGAAATCCGCCGAATCCGCTTGTTACCGTTACAACGCCTTCAACAAAAAAGGACACAAAAACAAATCCCAACACTCCTAAAATTCCACTGACCGTCCAATAAACCAAATAATGTAACGGTCGGTGATAAACATACGAAAACATCCGGCTCACCGCGTCAAAACCGTCGGAACCGTCAACACTCACCGCCGCAAAAAGAAGAGACCAACCAAAAAATAATCCAATCGTAAGAACAGTAACAAAAAAACCAAAAAGAAGAACAATAGGAAACAAAAACGCCATCATGTAATTAAAAACCGGAACCGAAAAACACCAGCCACAAAACCAGATCAAAAACAGAAAGAACAAAATAAAAAGAACAATAATAATCACAGAACTCAAAAAACCGGTTCCGCGTTGTTTGATGAATTGCCAAAGTTCTTTACCGGATTCGGATTGATCAATCGTCAACCGCAAAGCAACTGTCCGGCAAATCATTCCGCCAAAGAATGTCCAGATCAAAAGTAAAGTAACAAACCAACCGGTATGAGCAAAAAAGGAATCGTAACCGGTACGGGAAGAAAATAACCGGATTCCCGCCATTGAAAAAATATCCCAAGGCACAAGAACGGAACGTTGAACCAATTGCCATGAATAGTTCACCGGATGTTCCCGAAACGAAATAGATTGCCGCCGATGTTGAAAATCAAGAAGAGGGTCAATATAAACCGGTTGCTGAAAATTTTTATCGTTGCCGTATTTCAATCTGTTGCTGTTGCAATTAATACCGTAACCGATAATCAACGTCAGAAGAATGCCAATCATGGAAAGAAACAGAACACGGATTCCAGTTGACGTATTGAAAATGCGCAACAACAAAACAATCGGTGTTAATTCCTGCCAGTCAATACGACGGATAGTTCCTTCGCCAAGGTCTTTCATATTTTTTTCTTAACAGTGATAAATTGTAAATGATGGGAACCTCTAAATATACCCTTTTCCAAAAACAAACGATTCGATTTTAATCGATTTCAATCGGCTGAAATCGAAATAAAATTAATTTTTAGAGATTCATTATTGTAACTCAAAGCGACGCCAAATAACGTTCAGCGTTTATTGCTGCCATGCAGCCGGTCGCCGCAGCGGAAATCGCCTGACGGTAATAATCGTCGGCAACATCGCCTGCGGTAAAAACGCCCGGTACACTGGTATTGGTTCGAAACGGAATTGGTCTTGCGATAAATCCTTTTTCGGTCAAAGCAAGTTTTCCTTTCAAAAATTCGGTGTTTGGCGTATGCCCGATGGCAACGAACAGACCGGAAATGGCCAACTCCAAAACCGGTTCGCCGACCGTACTTTTGAGCCTTACGCCGGTAACGCCGTCTTTATCGTTTCCTAAAATTTCTTCGGGAACGCGATTCCACAAAATTTCGATTGCCGAATGTTCCATCGCGCGTTTAACGACAATTTTTGACGCCCGTAATTGGTCGCGGCGATGAATCAGATAAATTTTGGAAGTAAATTTAGTGAGATACTCTGCTTCTTCAACTGCGGCGTCTCCTCCGCCGATCACGGCCAGCGGTTTGTTACGGAATCGCGGCAACGCTCCGTCGCAAACCGCGCACGCGCTCACGCCATGATTTTTAAAACGGTTTTCGGATTCGAGACCGAGAAAATTAGCAACCGCTCCGGTGGCAATAATCACTGTTTGTGTTTCATAAATATTTCCTGCGGCTCCAAACAATTTGTAGGGTAATTGTGAAAAATCGACGTCGATAATATCATCGCTGACGACACGGGTTCCGAAGTGAACGGCTTGAGCGCGGATTAACTCAACGAGTTCGGGACCGCTGACTCCGGTTATTCCGGCGTCGCGCGGCGGCAACATGTTTTTCCGACTCTTTGAAATTGCCGAATCAAGATAACCGCCCAGATCGCCGGGCGGAAAACCGGGAAAGTTTTCCACTTCTGTTGTCAGGGCAATTTGTCCCATGGGGAGACGGTTTTTTTCCTGATTTTCTTGAGTAGCAAGACCTTCAATCAGAAGCGGTGAAAGTGAAGCGCGGGCGGCGTAAATACCTGCTGTCCAACCGGCAGGACCGCTTCCAATAATAATTGTCTTTTCCATGATTTTGGTGAATGGTTAATACGTTAAACGCGAATAAAATTAATTGAAATAATTAGTCAAAATGGCCAATGATATTTTTAGAAATTCCCGCAAGAAACGCGGAACAGTTTTTTTATTATACAAGGAAACCATGTTCATTGCCAGTCCACCATAAAATGGTCGCGTTCACGAATAAATAAACGGCAACTTCTAAAAACTCATGATTTTGATCGACCGAAATTGATTTTAGTCGATTTTAGCCTGTAAAAAAATATGCTTTAAAAGTTCCCTAATATAAAAAAGGTGAAACAATCAGAAAAATTGCACTGGAACAAAACTCAAAAATTTGATATGATTCGCCGCTTCTAAAGATTTTGGCAAAAAGATTATTTCAGTCGATTTTAATTGATTTTAATCGGTTTCAATTGATGGACGGTTTAATTTGTTATGATTATTTCCTATTTTTTGGGGAGTGTTGTCTGATCAATATCAGGTAAGCGGCGCGATGTTTCGGCGAAACATCGCCTCTTAATTTTTGACATACTCCCAAATCTGAAATAATCAAGAATTGTTTATGATATTGATTCGTTTACTTTGGCTATTCCTTTTGTTGCTATTTCTGAATGGTTGTCATTTGGAAAGGGCGTTGAAACCAATTACGCCGAGCCAAATTCTTAGCGGTGAACGGAGTCGTCTTGGCATTGCGGCGATGGAACGCGGCGACCTTGCGGAAGCGGAAAAACGACTCGAAGAAGCGGTTAAACTCAACAAAAAAGACATTGCTCATCGTCGTCATTACGCCGACGCCCTTTGGCAACGCGGAAAATATGAAGACGCTCTCGAACAACTCAATGAAGCCATCAAACGCGGCGGAACGGATGATCCCTCTTTACATATTTCTCTTGCGGAAAAACATTTGTTGCTGAATCGTCCATCGACCGCGTATCAACACGCCAATGCTGCGATTCGGTTGGCTCCGCAGGAATATAAAGGTTGGGCGTTACGTGGTAAAGCGGGCTGGTTTCTGGCAGTCGGACAACAATCGGACGATTCAGCGGAAAATGTTCAACAACGTATGGTTCAGGCACGCAATGATTATTATCGGGCGTTATCGTTTTCGCCGAACAACCGCGATCTTTTGCCGGAACTTGCGGCGGTTCAGATGCTTTGTCATCAACCGGAACGCGCTTTAGCGACATGGCAAAATCTGCAAGATATTTTTCCCAAAGACACCGAACCGGCTGATCTTCTTCGCGGAAAAGCCGAAGCCTTGATTGCCCTCCAACGGTTTGACGAAGCCATTCGATGTCTCCACACAGCTCGTCAACGTGAACCGGAACGACCGGAAATTGAACAACGTATCCGTGAAGTTATTGCGATGACGCAAAAAAATAACCTCTTCTAACTATATTGCACTTTCCTAAAATAACAAACTACTTTTTGAAATATTTTTTGTTTTTTACATTAGCCCCGATAGGGGCGTCAAGATTATAGCCCACCCCAACGGGGTGGGGTTAAGTTCCTCCC
>JAIRLW010000343.1 GCA_031259095.1 Planctomycetaceae bacterium
ACTCTCCACTCTCCACTATCAACTATTCTGCCCTTACAGGGCTTATAGGGCTTATATTTGTTACGTAGGGCGTTGCCCTGCGCTAATGCCGGTTGCCCCGTTGGGGCGATTTTAGTGAACATATTTTTAAAACGAAAACCGAAATTTCAAGTGTGAGGAGTATAACGCCGCTTTCACCGGGCGGAATTGGTTCTGTCGGTTTTTCACTTTTCAGGCAACCGCAGCCTTAATATTGACCTACTAACGAGAATCTCTAAAACTTAATTTTTAGAGACGCCCGTCATAAACACTTTTTGCACTCCTGACATTTACCTTAACACACTTTGCGGTAAAATATTTATAGAACAAATTTATTGAATAAGATACTTTTTTATTGAATCCTCCCTTGACGTCGGAGATTATTATGTTTTACTTATAGACGTATTGAGTGAAATACAATCCGTAATGTAAGCATTGAGAACCGTTAAATATAATAGACACTTGCTAAAAACAACTCATGTTGATTTCAGTCGGCTGAAATCGAACTAAAATTAATTTTTAGAGATACCTAACAAAGACAACCGGAATATTACTTATGTCAAAACTGAAACGAATTCTTGTAACCGGCGGAGCCGGATTTTTGGGATCGCATCTTTGCGAGCGACTTGTCGAACAAGGGCATGATGTTATTTGTGCCGATAATTTTTTTACGAGTCAAAAATCGAATGTGGCTCATCTTCTGGAATATCCGAATTTTGAGTTAATTCGTCACGATATTACGATGCCGCTTTATTTGGAAGTGGACGAAATTTATAATCTGGCATGTCCAGCCGCGCCGGGACATTATCAGTATAATCCGGTTAAAACAATGAAAACATCGCTTGCCGGTTCTATCAACATGCTCGGTTTGGCAAAACGTTGTCGTGCGAAAATCCTTCAGGCGTCCACCAGCGAAGTTTACGGCGATCCTGAAGTTCATCCGCAAGTCGAATCGTATCGTGGTTACGTTAATCCGATTGGACCGCGTGCGTGTTACGACGAAGGGAAACGCGCCGCCGAAGCGCTTTTTATGGACTATCGGCGTATGCATCGAATGCCGGTACGAATTGTACGGATATTCAATACGTATGGTCCGCGAATGCATCCGTATGACGGACGTGTTGTTTCAAATTTTATTCGTCAGGCGCTCGGCAACGAACCGATTACCATTTTCGGCGACGGACAACAAACAAGGTCCTTCTGTTACCGTGACGACTTAATTGAAGCGATTATTCGGATGATGAATAATGATGAAGATTTCACGGGTCCGGTCAATATTGGTAATCCGTCGGAATTTACAATTCGGGAACTGGCGGATATTGTTGTACGATTAGCGGGACAACCGATTCAATTGGTGAACAAACCGCTTCCACAGGACGATCCGCGTCAACGCCGTCCCGATATTACTCTCGCAAAACAAAAATTAAACTGGGAACCGAGGACGCCGTTGGAAGAAGGGTTACGTAAAACAATCGAATGGTTCCGCAGTATTGATTTCGAACAATATCGTCCGCCGACGCCGCTTTATTAAAACGTCATTAACCCATTCGTCAATATTTTGTAACTGTTCATCGGCAACTGTTCCAACGGGATGGAAGATCATGTTTTTTCCGCAAAATCAGTTCAAACCGGTTTTGATTCTTTTTTATGTTATTGTTGCGGTTTCGGTTTGGAAGTATTTTTCAATTCCGATTGTGCCGGATTCTTTCGAGAATAACGAAACAATTCTTTTTTGGCTTGGCATGTACCGGCTTATCGGAGCATTTCTGTTATTTGGAGTGATTCCGATGGGGATTGTCCGTTATGTGTTTCGGGAATCTCTTGCGGATTACGGACTTCGGTTTGGCATTCCTTTTCGTACCGTTCGTTCATTTCTGATTGCATCGCCGATCATTATTCTTATTGCTGTTTTGACCGGTCACAATGCCGCGTTTTTTGATGTTTATCCGTTGAACGAAATGATTCGTCCGCAAAATATTCGGATTACTTATTGGGCGTTTGCGTTACATGCGGTGATTTATACGGGTTATTATTTCGGCTGGGACTTTTTGTTTCGTGGTTTTTTACAACATGGTCTATCGAAGCAATGCGGCGTGTCAACGGCAATTCTGATTCAAACGTTAGCCTCGACGATGCTCCATTACGGTCATCCCGGCAGTGAAATTTTTGGATCAATAATTGCCGGATTAGCGTGGGGTATTCTTGCGTTCCGAACACGTTCCATTCTTTCCGGTTTTGCCCAACACTCATTGCTGGGAATCGTTCTTGATTGGACGTTAATTTTTACACGGTAAAAAGAGACCGTTGGAAATGTAACTGTCTCATTTTATTAACCCCGGAGAACACCGAGACCGTTTTTTAAAAATACAAAACAAAAAATTGAAAATCTCTAAAAATTCGTTTTTAATCACAGCATTATTTGTTCCAATTTGTCTCTAATGTCCCTTAGGTCTCTAAAATGGCGATTAAGAGACAATAGAAACAATAGGGACAAGGGGGACAAATGAGTTTTAGATTAAAAAGGTATTGTTAGACCCTATTCCTTTTGAAAATCGTTTTTTGAAATGTAAAAACACCTTAAATTGCGGAGTTAAACGAAAATATAAAACCGGTTTTTAAAGTGAAAACGGTATAACTGAATGTATAAATGTTGGACACTGAAATGAACTACCAACTGTTCTGGCAACTATAACAACTTTTTGTAATTTTGAAAGTAAATGACTACAAGAGAAACTTGTATTTTCAACATTATAAGGATCAATCATTGTAATTGCCATTGTTTCCTTGAAAGTTAAACGACCAGATGCTAATCGTTTCAATGGAATACACTTTAATTCCCAAGAACCAAAATTGGGACATTGGGCAGAGTTGATAGGCAAACCTAAAAATCGTTCACAAACATGCCCAGCCCAACCTTTATTGACTTTTCCAGACGGAGAAGATATCGTTATATCATATTTATTAGCTAACTCGTGCAAGTCTTGACCGACAAGTTGATTTAATTTTTCTATTGCTTCGGCACGTTCCATGCTATTCCTACTGTTTTGTAATATTTGTAAAATGGTTAACAACTAAAAATTTGTAATGAGTAATTCGTTAATTTCTCCTCGTGCTTTGCTATTACAATTTATCATTCTTGTTGCAACAATACGATTAATATTATGTCCAAAATACAATGCGTCAAAAAAATCATCGTCGATATTATAATTTTTAGGATCAGAATTACTAACAACAACCATTGCACCTTTTTGAGTCACTAAATCCACAAAACTTGCTAACTCTTTTTGTGCGGTATCGTCAAAAGATTGTTCCGTATAAGATGTAAAACTTGCCGTTTCTGAAAGTGGTCGATATGGCGGATCAAAATAGACAAACGTTTTACTATCTATAAAATCCTGTGATTTTCGATAATCTGCACAAACAATCGTCGTCACTTTTTGCATTTTTTTTGCCAATCTCCGTAAATTCTCTGTGTCACAAATTGTCGGTTTTTTATATGATCCCATTGGAACATTAAAAAATCCTTTTTGATTTACTCTGTATAATCCGTTAAAACATGTTTTATTGAGAAAAATGAACAAAGCCGCACCTTCAATCAAATTATTTTGCCAGTTTTTTCTTTTCAAACTGTTAAAACGTTCTCTTTGATGATAGTAATATTCTTTGCGATTTTCTGTATCAAGGGGAATATATTCTTCTTGCAGCGTTGTTAGCAAGTCAATCAGTTGATCTGTTTTATCCCTGATAATGGCGTATGTTGTGATAAGTTCCCGATTGATATCGCTGATATAAATATCTTCCAATTCATAACGATTTAAAATATCAAAAAGAACCGCACCGCCACCGACAAATGGCTCTGCGTATTTTGTATAAATTGTTCCAAGACCATTCGGATAAACTTTTTGAATTTCCCGCAAAAGCTGTCCTTTACCGCCTGCCCATTTGACAAAAGGTTTAACTGTTGCCTGTTCGCAACATCCTTGCAATATTTTCATTTATTATTTCTTTCTGTTTTTATCATAAAAATCAATCTTTATACATATCATTCTACAAAAAAATCAAATGGTTTATCCCCTATTCCTTTTGAAAATCGTTTTTTTTGACGAGATGAAAGTTATCGGTGACGAGTGTGCGCAAGTTCTCCGTCTATTTTTTTTGACAACGAAAAAAGGTAATATATCAGTGGAATTTTTGTTTGAGGTTAAAAAAATATTCGCCCTGAAAGGGCAACATAAGCCAGCCCGCCGCAACGCGGCGGGTTAGAATCCCCAATAAGATCGCCCTGAAAGGGCAGTATATCTTGTGAATCGAACAGTTATGTTGCCCTTTCAGGGCGAAATTGTGTGGGTACTTTGAACCCTACCCGTTGGGTAGGGCTGGCTTATATTGCCCTTTC
>JAIRLW010000370.1 GCA_031259095.1 Planctomycetaceae bacterium
CTATTAACAGACAAC
This sequence comes from Planctomycetaceae bacterium, assembly GCA_031259095.1. Classification (GTDB taxonomy): domain Bacteria; phylum Planctomycetota; class Planctomycetia; order Pirellulales; family Thermoguttaceae; genus WRKP01. The sequence continues at coordinate 16 of JAIRLW010000370.1, forward strand.
GGATTAGATACGGAAATTGTTCGGCGTTGCCAAAATTATTCGTTACAAATATCATTGAAAGAAGTTGACCAAGCGACATTTCAGGCGATGGAAGCGCTTGTCCACAACCTGAACACAATGCATTCGCGTGCCGGCGCGCAAACGCCGTTTTCGACAATCAATTACGGAATGGATATTTCGCCGGAAGGCCGGATGGTTACGAAAAATGTGCTGCTTGCGCATGAGCGCGGACTTGGCGGCGGGGAAACGCCGATTTTTCCGATTCATGTTTTTCGTGTCAAAAAAGGCGTCAACTGTTATCCGGGCGAACCGAATTATGATCTGTTCCAACTTGCGTGCCGTGTGAGTGCAAAACGTTTATTTCCGAATTTCGCATTTTTGGATGCGCCGTTTAATCTGAAATATTATGTTGAAGGCAAATACGAAACGGAAATTGCATACATGGGTTGCCGGACGCGGGTGATTGGTAATGTCCATGATTCTAGTCGAGAAATCTGTCCTGGTCGCGGCAATTTGAGTTTCACGTCAATCAATCTTCCGCGAATTGCCATAAAATCGCACGGAAATATCGAATGTTTTTTTGACGAACTAGACCGCAAACTTGATCTTTGTGTTGCGCAATTGTTGGAACGTCTTGAGATTCAGTCGGTGAAAAGAGCGCGTAATTATCCGTTTTTGATGGGTGAAGGAATTTGGATTGACAGTGAACATCTTCGACCAGATGATGAAGTTCGCGAGGTTTTGAAACATGGAACGTTGTCGGTTGGATTTATCGGTCTGGCGGAAACGTTGAAGGCGTTGGTTGGTGCGCATCACGGCGAAAGCGAAATGTCGCAGAATCTTGGGCTTGAAATTGTTTCGTATATGCGCCATTATCTTGATATGGTCAGCAAGAAAACCAGTCTTAATTTTACGCTTCTTGCAACGCCGGCGGAAGGATTATCGGGACGATTTGTCAAGTTGGATCGGGAATGTTACGGTAATATTGCGGGCGTTACGGATCGGGAATATTACACGAACAGTTTTCATGTTCCGGTTTATCATCGAGTTTCGATTTTTGACAAAATTCAGATTGAAGCGCCGTATCATGCGTTGACGAATGCCGGACATATCACTTACGTGGAAGTTGACGGAGATGTTACTAAAAATCCTGAAGCGTTTGAAAAGATAATCCATACGATGTGTGATGTGGGAATTGGTTACGGTTCGATCAATCATCCGGTTGATCGTGATACGGTTTGCGGTTACACGGGAGTGATCAACGGGACATGCCCGCAATGCGGACGTGAAGAAAACGACGTCCCGTTTGAACGAATCCGCCGCATCACCGGTTATCTCGTTGGAACTCTTGACCGTTTCAATAAAGCAAAACGTAAAGAAGTTGAAGAACGGGTTAAACATGAATAATAGATTATCGTCTATTTTAAAAACACAAAATTTGCATAATTTTCATAATTTACAAATTTAAAAAACATGTTATACCGTTTTCGCAAACCTCATTTTCCACCTAATTTTTTCCTAACAACACGATTTACCAAAAAATCAACAGTCCCTATCGTCCCTAATGTCTCTATAAAAAGGGACTTTAGGGACTAGTGGGACACATCTTATTTTCTATTTTCTATTAACTATGTAATATATCAGTGGAATTTTCCAAAACGTATTTTAACTGTTTCCACAAACCTCATTTTCAACCTAATTTTTCTTACGAAACAACCTCAGTAGCAATGAATCCGCAAAAACCGACCTCATTACCTTATTACCTCATGATTCGTTTACGTTTTTAATGAGGTAATGAGGTTGGATACATGTTGTATCTTTGGCTACTGAGGTTGTTTTAAACAATCGTTAAGAAAATTAGGCGTCAATGAGATTGTTTGTCCAATATTCAGACGTGTAAAAAAGATTCCGCTGATAGATTACGAAATTTTGTAATATCTCAGCGGAATTTTTGTTTGAGGTTAAAAAAGTATTCGCCCTGAAAGGGCAACATAAGCCAGCCCGCCGCAACGCGGCGGGTAAGAATTCCCAATAAGATCGCCCTGAAAGGGCAGTATATCTTGTGAATCAAAATATCTTGTGAATCAAACGGTTCTATTGCCCTTTCAGGGCGAAACGGTGGTGGGGACGTTGAACCCTACCCGTTGGGTAGGGCTGGCTGAGATTGCCCTTTCAGGGCGTAGGAAAAATATCATGAAGTCGATCACAAAATAATAATTCCGCTGATAGATTACTTTAATTATTTAAAAATACTCAACCGGCGAAACGCCGCCTACCAAGATGCGATTGCACGTTGGTAGGCGATCTTTTGCTAAAAAGCCGACGTGATGTTTCGGCGAAACATCACCTACCTCTTGAGATAGGCAACCTTTGGTAAAACATCGCTTAACTCGAAACGGCTGACATTATCCTTTACTCAACGTCTCCATCACTAATTCCGGTAAACCAGCGGCGATTTTTGTAGGTTTACCGCGTTCGCGGAGAAACTGGATGGTGAACATCACTCCAAGTAATTTCGCGGTTTCGTCCACTTCCGCTTGTAATTGACGATGTTTTTTGGCATTGGTTTCCGCAAACCGATGTTGTGTTGCGGAATCGGAAAATCTTGGGAAAATCGCCGAGTGGAGACCAAAATGATCTTTCGGCGGTTTGGCGTAAAAACGACCAACAGAAATAACCCAATCAGCATCAATCAATTCACGACAAAGCAAAATCGGTTCATCCGATTCGTTCACGCCCAGCAAGGCGTGTTGGTCACGACGACCCGGATAATGGAAAAGAATCCGAACATCCGACGGTAAACAATGTCGTAATGATTTTGCAAAGG
>JAIRLW010000252.1 GCA_031259095.1 Planctomycetaceae bacterium
ATGACGATCACAGAATGGCAATGAGTTTTGCAATTGCGGGACTTTAAGTTGAATGTGTTGTTATAAAAAATCCAGAATGCGTTCAATAAACATTCCCAAAATTCTTCACAAAATTAGAACAATTAGACATCAAATAAAGTGTGAAGAAAATATAGTATATAGTGTGAAGAGCATATATAGTACGATGCATATATACTCATCACACTTTAGAATTCGTTTTTTATTTTTAGGATACAAGGTGAATCAATCAAGGGAACTTCTCAAAATCTATTTTATCGAGTTAAATCGACTTAACTCGATCAATTAAAATAATTGTAACATATACTCATCACACTTGAAATTTCGGTTTTTATAATAACAAAACGAAGTTTTGCATTTTTTAGTCCCGCTAGGGACGATACTTTTCTGAACGAGACATAAACATCAATGACGCTGCATAAGTGTCGTCCTTACAGGACTTTGGTTGTGGACTGTTTGCCGTAGGCTAAAGTCTACGGTTAATAAAGTTTTTTGGTGAATAGTCCCTAGCGGGACTGGAATATTAATTAACACTCGGAAATTATTGACGCACAAAATGTACAGATACTGTTATCGAATCTGTTAATTTGATTTTTCGTTACAAAAAATAAAACCGAATTTTCAAGTGTGATGAGTATATATCAGTGGAATATTCAAAAAAAATTTCAATTTTATTTTTCGCCAACCTAATTTATTTACGAATAGCCCACGATATATTCCTTTTTTTCTATTATTCTGCGTGTTCTGCGTTTAAATTAATTTTAATACAGGAATTTTAACGCGGAATACGCGGAATAGCGCAGAAATATAGAAAGTTGAAGTCTTCATAATTATTGTTACAAAAATTCCACTGATATATTACGTTTTTTGATTATAAAAACCTAATTTTAAAGTGAGAGAAGTATATATTACCCAAAAAGAAAAAAACCAAAATGGATATTCAAACAATAATTGATCAAATCGGCGGTGTTAAAAATTCGGCACGGGATCAAGGTACACGTTTTGAAGAAATTGTGCGGATTTATCTTTTGCATGAACCCGAATATAAAACGCAATATAAAAGCGTTGTTCATTGGAAAGATTGGGATAAACGGACAACCGGCGATACGGGAATTGATCTTGTTGCGGAAATGATTGACGGCTCCGGTTTTGTTGCGGTTCAATGTAAATGTTACGCCGCCGATCAAAAAATTCAGAAACCTGATATTGATTCCTTTCTCGCCGCCTCAAGCAAGAACGAATTTACACGCCGAATTCTTGTTGCAACAACCGATCTTGGTAAAAACGCCGACGACACAATTCAAAATCAAAACCCGCCCGTTCACGTTATCGGCTTGTCCGATCTTGAGAATAGTCAAATCGATTGGGACGAATTTTTTAATAACAATAAAATCCGACTCAAACCAAATAAAACATTACGTCCACATCAAATTGAAGCAGTTAAAAAAATTCTCGACGGGTTTCAATCGGCAGATCGCGGGCAATTGATTATGGCTTGCGGAACAGGAAAAACATTGACGTCTCTCAAAATTGCCGAACAATTCGCAGGTAAAGACGGACTCGTTTTATTTCTTGTGCCGTCGCTCTCGTTGATGTCTCAAACGTTACGCGAATGGTTGGCGGAGTCTGAAATTTCGTTTCATTGTTATGCGGTTTGTTCGGATGATCAAGTCGGCAAGCACGACGAAAATGATCCGCTTGCACCAGATGATCTTGCTATTCCGCCAACAACAAACGGAAAAATTTTAGCAGTTAATTTTGGCAAGAGCAAAAATAACCGTTCCGACAAATTGACGGTAATTTTTTCGACTTACCAATCGCTAGATGCAATTAATGTTGCGCAAAATGCGGGCGTTCCTGAAATTGATTTGGTGATTTGTGATGAAGCTCATCGGACAACAGGCGCGCAACTTGGAACGGATGAATCGCAATTTGTACGCATTCACGACGACGAATTTATTAAAGCAAAAAAGCGGTTATACATGACAGCGACGCCGCGTTTGTATTCGGCGGAATCAAAATCGCGGGCAAAAGAGCGTGACATTCCGATTTGGTCAATGGATGATGAAAATGTGTTCGGAAAAGAGCTTTATTATCTTGGATTTTCGCAAGCGGTGAATGACGGTTTATTGTCCGATTACAAGGTGGTGATTTTGGGTGTTGATGAAAATGTTGTCAGTCGTGAGATGCAATCGGCACTTTCTAAAACTGATAACAAAAAAGAATTACCGCTTGTTGATCCGGCGAAAATTGTTGGTTGTTGGAATGCGTTGGCGGGCAGAATTGCGGGCAATGATGTTGCGGAAATTTCGGTCAATGTTGATACAGAAAAATTGCGACCGAAATTGTACAATCCGTTACATCGTGCTGTTGCCTTCACGACTTCAATCAAGCAATCCCAAAAATTCAGCGAACAATTCAAAGGTATTGTTGGGGAATATCATGAAGGTTCGCCGGATGATCATGAGGTGTTACATTGCGAAGTGCGTCATGTTGACGGCATGCAAAACGCGATTGAACGCAACCAAAAAATTCATTGGTTAAAACAAGAAACGAAAACAAATGAATGCCGTATTTTGTCGAATGCTCGTTGTTTGTCGGAGGGTATTGATGTACCGGCGTTGGATGCGGTGATGTTTTTAACGCCTCGAAAATCACAGGTCGATGTCGTTCAATCGGTCGGACGTGTGATGCGAAAATCGGCGAGCAAAAAGTATGGTTACGTTATTTTGCCGATTGTGATTCCGTCGGGAGTTGATCCGATTGAGGCGTTGGATGACAGCGAAACGTACAAGGTTGTTTGGGATGTGCTTCAAGCGTTACGGGCGCACGACGACCGGTTTAACACGACAATAAATACGATCAGCCTCAATGAAAAACGCCCTGCAAATATTATCGTTAATTTTATCGGGACGTCGCGAATGTCCTGTGCAAATCGTGAAGCGAATCTTATTGCCGATATTGCACCGGCAATAGATAAGTCTGCACAACAACATTTGAATTTGACTTATTCGGAAATTGAACATTGGCGTAATGCGATTTATGCTGAGGTTGTACGTAAATGTGGAGAGAAACCGTATTGGGAAGAGTGGGCAAAATTTGTTGCGGAATATGCGTTGCATTACAAAGAACGAATAGGTGAATTGGTTGGTCAATATGAAAATTACGAACTCAAATTGAAACGTTTCAGAGCGGATTTGGAAACCGATTTAACAACGGAAATTTCAGACGATGAGGTGATTGAAATGTTAGCGCAACATTTAATAACAAAGCCTGTTTTTGAAGCGTTATTCGGCGATTCTCCTTTTACGCAAAATAATCCGGTTTCGCAATCGTTGAATGAAATGACGGATTTATTGAACGATGCAATTCCAAAAGAGGACGCGGCAAAATTGCAAAAATTTTACAGAATTGTTAAAAGTAAGGCGCAAGGAATTGATAATATCAAGGGCAAGCAAAAAATTGTTTTGGAGTTGTACGATAAATTTTTCAAGACGGCGTTTCCGAAGATGTCTGAGCGTCTTGGAATTGTTTATACGCCGGTTGAGGTTGTTGATTTTATTGTGGGTAGTGTTGATGTGGTGTTGCGTGATCAGTTTGGTGTTGGTGTTGGCGGTAAGGATGTTCATGTGCTTGATCCGTTTACGGGAACGGGAACGTTTATTGTACGATTACTTCAAAGCGGACTGATTGATCGAAAAGACTTGTTGCGGAAATATCAACATGAACTTCACGCCAATGAAATTGTGTTGTTGGCGTATTATATTGCGGCGATCAATATTGAAGAAACGTTTCATGAAATTTATTACGACAATCAAAAACGCGGACAAAAAGATTATGTACCGTTTGAGGGAATTATGTTTACGGACACGTTCAATGTAACACAAACAAACCATGAATTTGAAAAAACCGCAACATTGGCAAATCAAAAACGCATCCGCCACCAACGCAAAACGCCAATCGAAGTCATCATCGGAAACCCGCCTTACTCCGCCGGTCAAAAAAGCGAAAACGATAATAATAAAAATCAAGAATATCGTGATTTAGACAAACGAATTGCAGAAACTTACGCCGAAGCCTCAACAGCAACCTTGAAAAAAAATCTTTACGATTCATATATTCGCGCGATACGGTGGGCAACAGATAGAATCTGCGATAAAGGCGTTATTGGTTTTGTGAGTAACGGTTCGTATATTGACAGTAATTCAATGGACGGATTACGTAAATGTTTAGCCGAAGAGTTTACAGATATTTACGTTTTCAATTGTCGCGGCAACGCGCGAACATCCGGTGACCAACGCCGTAAAGAAGGCGGCGGTATTTTTGGCGAAGGAAGTCGTGCGCCGGTCGCGATTACGATATTTGTCAAGAATCCGAATAAAAATTAGTCCCGCGAAGGCGTTGATGAGCAGTTATCGTAAATTGATTT
>JAIRLW010000515.1 GCA_031259095.1 Planctomycetaceae bacterium
TGATCATCAGTATAAAATAGCCGTCAAATCTTGTCAATATCTATTTTTTAAAGTGACTGCGGTATCTCGCCAACATCACCGACAAAACCGCAACATTAAAATGGGATGCTGTCGCCAACGCAACCGGTTACCGAATTTATCGTAAAATCACTCAAAGCGTTGACCGATTATAAATTCCGTGTGATTGCTCTGAACAAATCAATAATGTCGGAATCCAGCAACGAGATTGCCGTAACAACCCCGTATGCAATGACCACAACCATCACAAAATCCGGTTACGCTCTACAAACGGTTCAGACTTTGCGTTCATGTTCTCCGGCAAAACGCCACAAGGTAACATCAAAACAATTTCCACAACAGAAACATTCCAATACGAACTATACTGTTTTCCTTTTAAAAACCTGTTTTATCTTTTCGTTTAACTCCGCAATTTAAGGTGTTTTTACAGTTCAAAAACCGGTTTTTAAAGTGAAAACGGTATAATCGTTTCCTCTTCAATCAAAACCGACAAAAACACCGGTGAATTACAAGAAAGTATTTCACTCGGAACAATTTTAATAACACTTTCCCCCCGACGGCAAAACTTACATCACAGAACCAAATCCTATTCAGCAAATTAGCAAACATTCCCAACATTACCTCCGGCTGCGTCCCAACAACATATCAAGCCCTGCAAGGGCGAGGTTATGGGGAATGAGCGGCTTCATCATCTCGCCCTTGCAAGGCTTTGGACAGAGGGAACTGTCCGGCGGTTGCGCTTCGCTCCACCGCCGGTTATGCACTTCTCACCCCGAGCGGGGTTAATCGAATCGTAAAAAATTAACGTTAGGAAGTTCTACTGAACAGTTATAAATAATACAAAAAATTTTTTCATCTTTTTCGTGTAATTTTTCGTGTTTTGTGTTAAAATTTCTTATTATGATTGTTTTTAAATGCAGAACAAGTAGAATTTTATTTTACACTTTTTTGTTTTGAAAGAGTCCATAGATTTCGCAGATGGACACAGATATTGATTATTGATAAAAACAATCGGCGAAAATCAGCGGACAGTTTGTTTACGGTTGAAAATCAAGAGGTAGGCAACTTTCGCCGAAAGTTGCGTCGGCGATAGCCGACTCGAATCTTGTGTACGGACGGCAATTGGTGTTGCCTGCCGTTGGTTATCCGATTTCCTGCCGTTCACAGGGACAATTCGGCTATCGCCGACGCGACCTTTCAGCGAAAGGTCGCCCTGATATTAAATCAGTCAACGACTTCAAAAATTACGAAACAACAAAGAATAAAAACGAAACAATTATTTGTTTTGGTACAATTTATAAATTATTTACCATTCGATGATTCAAGAACAAATTTCTACTTCGTCGCCTAGATGTCTTGATGGTAATTCCGGTTTCGGAATTATAGCGCAGACTTCCGGTATGGCTCCTAATGTTGCGCGGGATGTGAGCATGTTGAGCGGTTACACGCATCAGTTTGCAGCAGGCGACAACCGGAATCCGATTGCGTTTTTGCATGTTGTCCGGCGAACAGGCGGAACAAACCGGCATATCGTGTCCCGTGTAGCGGATTGCGGTAACGATTATTCCGGTCGTACCAACCGGATTGCTCATCATTGGATTATTGAAGAATCGGATTTATCCGGTCTTTCATGCGGTCCGGCGGCAATATTATCGTTATCGGAGTTTTTTCGTACACAATGGAACGAAAAACCGTTAGAATTACCGCGTGACCGGAAACTTCCGAATCCGGTTGTTTCCGCACAAAAATGTACGGCGTGGGAACAGATTCTCGGCGATGCGGGGTGGGGCGGCGTACTGGCGGAACGGGCAGAGAAAGGCGATCCGGTCAGTTTAATTTTTGAACCCGGTATGAATCTCTTGCCGCTTTTGGCGGAATCATTGGCGTTGTTGCCGCCGAATATCCGTTGGAAGTTGACTTTTAGTACGTTTTTTATGAAGTCGCAGGAACCGCCGGGAACAAATAAAGTACAAATTAAATGTATTTTAGCGGGAAGCGATGAAGAAGCGTTTGCGCGGCTCACGCCAAACACGTTTGTTCTTGATCTTCGTTCACGTCCATCAACTCTTCCGGTTGGAAAATATGTCGAGGTTGCGCGAACCGGAAATATAAACGTAACTCAACAATCGGTATCGTTGCCAATATCAGAGGAACAGCCGATAACTCTTGAACTGCCCATTCCATCGCAACAGTTTGAAAACGATGGCGAGGTTTTCGATTTACAACCGACGTCGATTGGCGTTCCAATTCAAAAGCCTAAAATATTAAAACGAAAATTAAGCCGAAAATCAAATAATTCATTTTGGCTCGCCTTGATTTTGATTCCGACTATTTTGATTTCTGTTTGTGCGATTGGTTTATTTGCATACGATTATTTTGTTCTTAAACCGGAACAGAAACGGATTTCCGCTCTAAAAGAGGAACGAGAACGTAAAGAAGCCGAAAAAGCGGAACAAGAACGCAAAGACGCCGAAGCGAAAGCCGCTGCCGAAAAAGCGGAACAAGAACGCAAAGACGCTGAAGCAAAAGCCGCTGCCGAAAAAGCGGAACAAGAACGCAAAGAAGCCGAAGCGA
>JAIRLW010000266.1 GCA_031259095.1 Planctomycetaceae bacterium
GAATTAGGTAAAAATGAGGTTTGTTGGAACTGATTACAAGACATTTTTTGGTAAATTCCTTTGTAAATTTTACTGAAATATTACAAAAAAATAATTGATATGAAAAACTTGTTGAAAAATATTTCAAAAATTTCAATGAAGTTTAATGCTATTTATTGTTAAAATATTAAACCCTTTAACCCTAATTTTATTATTATGAAAATTGGCGTTTTTACATGTTGGTGCGGCGAGAATATCGCGCGGACGGTGGATTGCGAAAAAGTTACAGAGGAAATCGCTAAACTTCACGGCGTCCATTGCGCTGTAACTTACAAATATATGTGTTCCGAACCCGGTCAACAATTGATTCTCCAAAAAATTAAAGAACTCGGTTTGACGGCGGTTGTTGTTGCGTCTTGTTCGCCGCACATGCACTTGAAAACGTTTCGCAAAGCCGTTGAACAAGCCGGCATCAATCCCTACCTCGTCGAAATGGCAAACATCCGCGAACATTGCTCGTGGGTTCACCCCGACAAAAATGAAGCAACCGCAAAAGCAATCGAATTGATTCGTATGTCTGTTGAAAAGGTGAAACATAATCACGCCTTGTTGCCGATTGAAGTTCCGGTTACAAAACGAGCAATGGTTATCGGCGGCGGTGTTGCGGGAATTCAAGCGGCTCTCGATATTGCGGCGGCTGGACATGAAGTTGTTCTTGTTGAAAAAGAACCTTCCGTCGGCGGGAAAATGGCAGGTTTGTCCGAAACGTTTCCAACTCTCGATTGCTCCCAATGTATCTTGACTCCGCGAATGGTCGAAGTTGGACAACACCCGAAAATCAAACTCTTGACCTATTCCGAAGTCGAATCTATCGAAGGTTACGTCGGCAACTTCAAAGTTAATGTGCGGAAAAAAGCGCGTTATGTTGACATGAAAAAATGTACCGGTTGCGGTGCGTGTTGGAATTCTTGCCCGCAAAAGAAAATTCCCAATACTTTCGATTACGGATTAGGAAATCGAACCGCTATTTATATTCCATTTCCGCAAGCTGTCCCGTCAAAACCGGTTATTGATGCGGTTAATTGTATGAAATTCAAAACCGGTAAATGCGGAATCTGTTCCAAAAAATGCGCCGCCGGAGCAATTAACTACGAAGACAAAGACGAAGTAATTACCGAAGAGGTTGGGGCAATTGTTGTTGCAACCGGTTATCAACTTTACACTATTGACAAAAAAACTGAAGGCAGCAAACAATCCGGCTACGGCGAATATGGTTACGGAAAATATAAAGATGTGATTGATGCGCTGCAGTTTGAGCGTTTAATTTCCGCGTCGGGACCAACCAACGGCGAACCAAAACGTCCGTCCGACGGCAAAATTCCGGAGAAAGTTGTCTTTATCAAATGCGTCGGCTCACGCGATAACGCCAAAGGAATTAATTATTGTTCAAAAATCTGTTGTATGTACACGGCGAAACACACCATGCTTTACAAACACAAGGTGCATCATGGCGAGGCGCATGTTTTTTACATGGATATTCGCAGCGGCGGCAAAAAGTACGATGAATTTGTGCGGCGTGCAATTGAACAAGACGGGGCAATTTATCATCGCGGACGCGTTTCAAAAATCACGCATGAGGACGGCAAGTTGATTGTTCGCGGTGTTGATACGTTGGCGGGGCGTCCTGTAACGGTTGATGCGGATATGGTTGTTCTTGCGAGTGCGATGTGTCCGACGGAGGGGGCGGAGCCGTTGGCGCAAAAGTTGGGGGTTGGTTATGACGAGTATGGATTTTTGACGGAGTCTCATCCTAAGTTGCGTCCGGTTGAAACGAATTCGGCTGGAATTTTTGTTTGCGGTGCATGCCAAGCGCCAAAAGATATTCCTGAAGCGGTTGCGCAAGCGTCAGCGGCGGCGGCAAAAGTAATGATCATGTTAAGCCAACCGGTATTGACACGCGAACCGGAAATCGCAAAAGTTGACGAACAACGTTGTGTCGCATGTTTTGCGTGCGGTCGTGCCTGCCCTTACGGAGCAATTGAACGTGTTGAAATCAAAGACCGCAACGGAAATCTCGTCAAATGGACAGCCCGTGTGAATCCGGGATTATGTATGGGTTGCGGAACCTGTGTTGCGGTTTGCCCATCGAAAAGTGTTGACCTAGAAGGATTCACCGAACAACAAATCTACGCACAAATAGAATGTTTAGGGTAAAACATGTTGGTAATTGTTTTGGTAAGTTTTATTTTTGAATAAGTTTCGAAATAATTGAAATAACAAGTTAGTAAATTTAAAACAAAATTTTCATTTGTTCTATTATTTCAATAAGACAAAATTTTCGTTTTTATAAATCCCGAATTTAATTATAGAAAAAAATCAAATTCGTATTATTTATTTTTCTTACATCAAAATTGTTTTTCAAAATGCTGGATAAAATAATATATATTTAACTCATTGTGTCAATTTGTTGTTAAACAAAGACAATGTTACTTTAGAAGATTATTTAGAAACGTATAAAACTCGTATCACGCAAGAAAGCGAGATAATTTTTGTGCAGGATTTTCTTTTTCCACTTTTGGGCAAAAAACATATTAAATATGTTGTACCACAATATTCGTTTATAGATTCAGAAGGGCGGGCAAGGCGGATTGATTTTGGTATTTTATACGATGGTCAGAAAATTGCATTAGAAGTAAATGGTGAAACCTATCACGCAGAGGGTATTATTCCCATGAGAATTTCGATGATAACCTAAACCGCCAGAATGAAATACTTAATGCTGGTTGGTTTTTGTTGCGTTTTTCTTATTCACAACTCAAATCTCCGCAGTGGCGTAAAAAAGTTGCCAACGATTTATTTTCATTGCTTCGTAAGCGTGTTCCTGAACTTATATCCGAAATCGTTATTGTTCCAAATTTTCTACAAAAAGAGGTTTTAAGTGCATTAGATTATTATCGCAGCAAAGGTTGGAAAAAGGGCATTGTGATTTTGCCGACAGGAACAGGAAAGACGTATTTATCCGCTTTTGATTCACTCAAAGCCATAGGACGAATCTTGTTTATCGTTCACAGGTTGGATATTTTAAGTCAATCCAAAGAGGCATTTGAAAGAATCTATCCAAACGAAAGACTCGGATTGCTGACAGGCGAAGAAAAATATAGTGTAGAAAACAGTAAAGTTTTATTTGCTTCGAAAGACACACTTCGCAACCCCAATATTATGCAATCATTTAAGCAATCAGAATTTGATTATATCATTGTTGATGAGGTACATCACGGGCAAGCCCCAAGTTATCAATCTGTTTTGCAGTATTTCAATCCAAATTTCTTTATGTTGGGTTTGACTGCCACGCCCGACAGAATGGACAGAAAAGACATTTTTGAAATCTTTGATTATCAGAAGGTTTATGAATATTCGCTGAACGAAGCAATAGAAAACGGTTTTTTTAGTTCCTTACACCTATTACGGTTTAATGGACAATATTGATTACAACAATATCCGATATAATGGGAAGAAATATAATATTACAGATTTGGATAGAACATTGATAATCAATGATAGAAACAAAAAAATCTTTGAGGAATATATATCAAAAGGCAACAGCAACAAGGCATTGGGCTTTTGCTGTTCAATTAAACACGCCAACGCAATGGCAAAATTTTTCAACGAAAAAGGAATACCATCCGTTGCCATTACCGCCGAAACGGATAACCGAGAGCAAGTAATAAAAGATTTTCGCGAAAGTAAATATACTGTGGCTTTTACGATTGATTTATTTAACGAGGGTATAGATTTCCCCGATTTGCAAGTGCTATTGTTCCTACGACCAACTGAATCAAAAACTGTATTTTTTCAGCAATTAGGACGTGGATTGCGGTTATGCGGTGGCAAAAGTAAAGTAGTTATCATTGATTTTATCGGCAACTACAAAAAAGCCAACAATTTACGCAAATATCTTTCCCAAAGACAAACAGAAAAAGTAAATCTGCAAAACGGACGAATTGAAAAAATTGAATATCAATATACGCCTAATTGCGAAGTGCTTTTTGATGCTGAAGTAGCAGAAATTTTTGACCGTCAAGATACTGCCGAAAGAGAAATTACCAAAGAAGATTTAATTGATGCTTACTATACTCTAAGCGAACAACTTAATCGCAAACCCTCACAAGACGATATTAATCGGCAGTGTGAATTTAAGGTAAGTCGTTATCTATCCATTTTCGGCTCGTGGATTGCATTTTTGAGAGAAATCGGCGAACTTACAGAATTTAGTTACCATTTTCCACAAGGTACGCATTTAGGGCATATTCTTTATATTCTTGATGTTATCGGCGAAAATAAAATCAAGGGTAGCCATATTGATACACAATATGTTCGATTTGTCGGTAATTATGCGGAGGGTGAATTAGGAAATTTTCAAAGACAAACCAAATACAAGTTACAAGCGGCAATGGAAATGGGCTTGTTGGTTGATTTTCGAAAAGAAACAGACGATACATTTTCTTTACTTCTTACCAACAAAGGTGAGCAGGTTTATGTCGCACTGAAACCGTTATTGCCAAATATTGATTTTTCTTTCCGAACAGATGGCAAAACAGATATTTCATGGACAATGTCCTGTGAATCTATGATAATTCAAATAGTCAAAGAATATCTGAATCAGCATCCGAAAAAACAGTCAATAATAAGAAATATATTGTTGGAAATGGATGCTGTAAATCTTCTATTAAAGTATTTGTATGCAATTCAAAGAAAAGCAAAAATAAAGAAGACAGATATTTATGATGACTTTTTCAATGTACCTTTTGTTAAGCAGTATTTAGACAGACACGGACTTGAAAATCCAACGGCAGAAGTACGTTGTCGTCGAGTTCCGTTTTTGTTTAATATAAGCGGTGGGCGGCACAAACTAGACCATTGTATAAGGTGTAAGTTTGATATAAACTAACATTTTTTAGCAATGAGTAAGAAGCGTATCAGTTATAGTTCTTCTTTTAAGGCGAAAGTTGCTCTTGCGGC
>JAIRLW010000271.1 GCA_031259095.1 Planctomycetaceae bacterium
TTTTTTTCTGTTTTGTCAAAGAAAAAAATTTTTCGCTGTGTCAATAATTTTTGTAACATTTAATCGAATCCACTAACTAAATTAAAATGGAGGATTAAAAATGAAAAAGACAAATCAAAATCAAGGTTTGTTCGATGCCGAATTTAACGTTAATTTCGATGTCAAGACAAATGTTAAAATAGGCAAGGGGGGGGGGGGCAGATAATCATATTTTTACGAATTTTCGTAACGATAATTCTGCAAAAATCTTTCTTAAACCGCCTTCTGCTATTGGTTTTCTGGCATTTACTCTCGTTGAACTTCTGGTGGTGATTGCGATAATCGGCGTGCTAATCGCAATTTTGTTGCCTGCAGTTCAAGCGGCACGAGAAGCGGCAAGACGAATGTCGTGTTCCAATAACATAAGACAAATTGGAATCGCCTTGCACAACTACCACGACC
Organism: Planctomycetaceae bacterium; assembly: GCA_031259095.1. Lineage (GTDB taxonomy): Bacteria > Planctomycetota > Planctomycetia > Pirellulales > Thermoguttaceae > WRKP01. The sequence goes on from JAIRLW010000271.1 coordinate 442, forward strand.
CTCACAACAGTCTCCCCTTTGGTTCATTGAGTTTAGAGTTAATTTCCTCCACAGGTAAAATATCCAGCTTTGGGTGGCCCGAATGGCCAAATCTCGCGGTTTTTATTTTACCGTTTAGAGAAGAACAAGCACTTTACGAAAGGTTTTACGAAATCCAAAAAGTTTCAAATGGATCAAATAAACCTTACATGAGTAATACAGCAACACTTTGGGCACCTGTTTCCGATAAATATGTTTCGGGATATCTCTGCCCAAGTGATCTTCAAGGCGGTAAGATTACGGATGGTAATATTAGTGGATACAGTACCAATGCGGGAGCAGCATTTAAAACAAATTACCTTCCCTTTTATTCGGGTTATAAAAGACAACATGAACAAGGGCGTCTTAGTGAATTTTCGTGGTGGAATCCGCTTTATAAAACAGCATTTGGCGTTACGTATGGTGCGAATTTCGCGGAAATGAGCGACGGGTTAAGTAATACAACAATTATGGCGGAATATTTGACAGGACTGAGCGCTGACAGTATGTTTGGGTGGCCTTTTACGAGCCGTCCTGGTTCTCAGTTCCTTTATCCTATTACTTCGCCTAATAGTTCCGTTCGTGATGTAGCGCACAATATTCCGGAATTTTGTGGGGGTAATATTGGTCAGGTATTTCCATGTTCCATTACAGCTAACAGCGATGAAAATACTGTAACAAGCCGTAGTAAACATCCCGGCGGTGTTACGGCTTTAAATGGTGATGCCAGCGTTAAGTTTCTCAGCAATACGACAGAAGTTTATTTGTTTCGCAAGATGGTTTATACCGCAACCGGTAGCATAACGGCGTTTCCGTAAAGAAAAAGAAGAATATCGTATCGAAATTATTATAGGGAATCTCTAATAATTTTGGAATTTACCGAGAGTTAACGGCGTGGGTTTGCCCCGCTGATCAATAAACACGGGGTGCACCCCGTCGTTAACTCCTTTGTTAAAAATAAAATTTTATAGAAAGGGTTAATTATGTTTCGTTGTCAATTGTTTATTGTTGTCAGTTTGTTTATTTGCTGTTTTGGTTGTTTTTCCGGTGACGGTTTGAATCGTGCTGCTGTTGAAGGTACGGTCACTCTGGATAACAAACCGCTTGAAAAAGGTTTTATTTCATGGTTTCCGCTTAACCGCGAAGGACCAACAGTTGGAGCAGACATCCAAAACGGAAAATATAAACTCAATAAGAAAAATGGTCCCGTTGTTGGAGAATATCGTGTTACAATTAACGGTCAACCGGTTCCAACCGGAAAAAAGATACCGTCATCAATGAATCCAGCCGTTATGGAAGATGAACTCATGGATCCGGTACCGGCAAAATATCGATCAGACAACGCCGGCACAATGGGACAGGAAATAGAACCTGTTCTCAAAGCAACTGTTGTAACGGGAAAAAATGTTATTGATTTTTCGTTGGATTCTCAATAACCGATCATTGGAAAATGGTATCTATTCAATAGCGATCAGGTAGGCGGTGTTTCGGCGAAACACCGTACCGTGCCGGTTGGTTGGAAATTTGAATTGTACGCGGTTGTTTTTTTCACTTCCGTCCGTCAACAGGATCAAATCAGTGGGTACGCCGACGCAACTGAATAATTACAATTATTGCAATATATCCGTGAATTTTTTGTTTTTAGATTAGCCTCGATAGGGGCGTCAGGATTATAGCCCGCCCCAACGGAGTGGGGCTAAGTTCCCATCCAACCCGACGCCCTGAAAGGGCAACGGGAAGATGATTGAATGACGAACCGTTTATAATCCTGACGCCCTTTCAGGGCGAATACAATTTTAACCTAAAACAAATATTACACTGATATATTACCAGTTACTGTATTTTGTCACAATGTGTTTTCAGGAGATATATTTATGAGAACGTTAAATTTTTGTAATATATCAGTGGAATAATTTTAACTTGGTCTTGCTTTGATTTTTTTGAATTTGTATTATTTGGCGCTGTTTCCTTATTCATTGTCTATTCCTGATATTTCCGAGTTGTTACGTGACGGTTTCGATGAAGCGGTTGCTTGTATGCGTCAGGTGAGGAGGTCGTTGTTTGGGTGATGTTACAGCTTGCGGTATTGGCTCATCAGAAAGCCGTTGCCTCTTGCGAAGTTTCTCCGTCCGGCGCGATTCCGGTTTATCAAAAAGAACCTTCTCGAAAACGTTGCCGAAAACCCGGCACCAAACTTGGTCATTCCGGTTCTCATCGTCATCCACCTGAAAAAATCACCCGTCAGGAAAGTCATCGTTTGGAATGCTGCCCGAATTGCGACGGTGTTTTACGTCCGCGAAGTCAGGTGCGAAAACGTTACATCGAAGATATCCCCGAACAAACCACGCCGGAAATAACCGAACATTTAATTCATGCTTCGTATTGTCCGCGTTGTCGAAAGGTTGTTGAACCGGTGTTGAAGACGCAATGCCCGGAGCCGCCTTGGGGCATCGGACGGTTGTTTTTACGGCATTTTTGCACTATTTTATTGGTGTTCCCATTCTCAAAATCATCAGCATTTTCAACATTTTGT